>NZ_JBTXLY010000032.1:0-525 GCF_054871845.1 Ignatzschineria sp. LJL83 | reverse complement strand
CTAGCAAAGCTGGTTTTGATGATATTGGCTTTAGATTAGGCGCAAATGAGGGTGCAAATGGTCAACGTGAAAGAGTGACTTATATTGCAGGTGAAGCGGATATTACAAAAACACGTTTCACAGCGAATCCAAGCTCAATTGTTGCGAATAACGTTACAACGGCAACATTGAAAGTGGAATTGTTTGATGCTTTAGGTAATAGAGTAGATTCGGTATCAGCCGATAATGTAGAAATTATCTTTAGTAATCAGGCAGAAGCATTTGGTGAAATAGAGCAATTGCCACGTAGTGCAGATGGTAGCTTTACTGCACGTGTGAAGTCACAAGTTGCAGGAGTTGATACTTTCGACTTTAGACTTAACACTCAACAAGCAAACTATGAGGGTGTGACAGTTACCTATACAGCAGGTACAGCAAATGCTCGCATGTCTGAAATCAGTGCAGATCCAGTAACGATTACCGCAGATGGTCAAACACAATCAACCATTACCGTTCAACTTCGAGATGAATTTGGTAATGCATTAA
>NZ_JBTXLY010000031.1:0-588 GCF_054871845.1 Ignatzschineria sp. LJL83 | reverse complement strand
AATTTAGTGATCAACGTGATTACCGATTTACACCGCAAGGAAATGGTCGTTACACCGGTTATGTAACATCGAAGAAAGTCGGTAGTGATGTTATTGGATTTACCACAGATCAAGGGCAGGCTGCAGGCAAGACTGCAACAGTTGAGTACTTTGCAGGAAATCTAGATACGGAAAATTCTGTGATTACTGCTAGCCCAGCGACTATTACAGCAGATGGGAAAGAACGCTCAAGACTCACAGTTCAACTCAAAGATAGTAATGGTAATGATCTTGCTAATAATATTAGTAAAGAAACAGGAAGACCGTATCAAGTGGTTCTTAAGCTTGAAGGTGGCGGCAGCTTTGTAGGCGATGTTGAAAACGTTACAATGATTCCCGCGACGGATGGTCAATTCTTTACCTATGTCACATCGACATTAGCAGGATCAGATACCTTTACCTTTGAAATCGATAATCGTCCGGCAAGTAGTTCTGCAACCGTGACTTATACAGCAGGTAAAGCAGACGCTTCTACATCAATTATCCGTTCAATGCCTGATTCTATCGAAGTGAGTGCAGGAGAGATTACCTCTACGCTAACAGTAGAAT
>NZ_JBTXLY010000030.1:0-794 GCF_054871845.1 Ignatzschineria sp. LJL83 | reverse complement strand
AGCGCTATGGTACCACCTGATCCCATCCCGAACTCAGAAGTGAAACGTAGCTGCGCCGATGGTAGTGTGGGAGATCCCATGTGAGAGTAGGTCACCCCCAGGGTTTAATTTGAGAAGCCTCTAGTTCTAACGAACTAGAGGCTTTTTAACTAGAGGCTTTTTCTTTGCCTCGAGGAAAATGGAAAAAAGATGAAAGTCTGAGAAGATAAAAGGGACTAATAATAAAAAATAGAAGAAAGGGATACTAAAGAAGTGAGATAAGAAAGAGGGATACCAAGAGGAAGAGTTGCTTGGCCAGTAGATATCTAATAAGAATAATGTAATACAAAATATTGAGAGCATGATAATTCAAGCTGAAATTTTTATCCTATTACTTTCTATAGTTGGCAAAAGAAGGGATATTTGAGGTCATAAGAAATAGATGGATAAGATCTCTTGAAATTATATTACAGCAATGAATATGCTTTTAGAGCGATAGAGTACTCACTCTCAATCATAAAGATAGCGATTGCCCATGCAAGCACCTTATTTTTGTATCAAAATACATTGGTGATTTTTAATCACTAGCTAAAATTTAGATAGCAATATGCATTACAACATGATGAATATTGAAGGGATAGAAAGTTAGAAGATGATGTAAAAGTTGCGGTAGCGGTTTTTTATAGAAGGCAGATTCAAATACGAAGTGCGACAAGTACGTTTTTGACCAAATACTCATAAGGTGTTAAATATCCTAACACCTTTCTAGGTCTATTATTTAGTAGATCTTCCACATATTGAACTGCTTGCGTATC
>NZ_JBTXLY010000029.1:0-852 GCF_054871845.1 Ignatzschineria sp. LJL83 | reverse complement strand
GGGTCTGTTGAACATTCATAATTTCAACCAAATATAAGCACAGGCTAAAGCAACATTACTGATATAGCTATTTTTCAACTTATCATATCGTGTTGCTAAACCTCTGAAATGCTTTAAAGTTGCAAACATATTCTCGACAACATGCCGAGCTTTATAAATATGCCAATCCATATGAGCATTGCTGGATAGGCTGTTTCTTTTATTAGGAATATTTGGGTGAACTCCTTGTTGAGATAGAGACTCACTTATTTTTTCAGATATATACCCTCGATCTGCATTCAACAATTTTGTCTGCTTTAAATCAATTTTTTCAATAAGATCAGGAGCGATTTTGACATCATGAGTCACGCCATCACTAATTATAAAATCAAGCGGATTGCCGTGAGCATCTACTATAAGATGAATTTTAGTGCTATTACCACCGGCGCTTTTTGCAATAGCTTGTGGTTCTGGGTCAGAAGATCCTGTACTACTTTGATGTGCTCTGATATGTGTGCCATCAATGGATAACCATTCCATATCAGGATCTTGGATTAATATTTTGAATATTTTAGAAAAGATATCAAGTTTAGACCATCTCCTAAATGCTTTAAAAACGGTATTAGGTTTTCCAAAACACTCGGGAAGATAACGCCATTGACAGCCTGTTTTAAGGCGAAATAAAATTCCTGTGAAAATATTTCTTAAATTTGGTTTGTCATAGATATTTAAATCTAGGAGAATAGGCTTTAGCTTCAACCAAAGCTGATCATTAAGTAATGTTTGGGGCATAAAATAGAGAGTTTGTATTGTTTTCTGGCGATTACATTTTACAACTCTCTATTTTTTTATTTCAAATGTTCAACAGACCCT
>NZ_JBTXLY010000027.1:0-2204 GCF_054871845.1 Ignatzschineria sp. LJL83 | reverse complement strand
CCTGCAGCCTGCCCTTGATCTGTGGTAAATCCAATAACATCACTACCGACTTTCTTCGATGTTACATAACCGGTGTAACGACCATTTCCTTGCGGTGTAAATCGGTAATCACGTTGATCACTAAATTCACCATAAACTAAGGCTGTGACATATACATCCGTTGGATTTCCCAGAACATTATTGCCATGCATGTCTTTCAACTGCACTGTAATTTCTGAGCGTGTTGTACCATTCGCTTCAATAGATTGTGGGTTTGCCGTAATCTCTGAGAACTCAAGTACATAGTCTCCTGGTGTATACGTCATTGAAACCGTATTTTTACTAGAACCTGCTTCTGTTGATAATTGATAACCTATCGCTTCTGTTGTCGCAATCGTGGAAGCAATCTTCCCTTCATAACGACCATTCGTTTGATATGTCATCGCTTCTACGATTACACCACTGTCTAATCCTAATAAACTCACTTCTCCCGCTTGCTCTGGAACGATATTTCCTTTTGCATCACGTAATTGAACCGTAATCGTAGCGCTCTCAATTCCATCTGCTTTAATCGTCGTTCGGTCTGCAGTAATCGTCGTTTCGTTAAGATCTACAGCGCCTGAAATATAGGTAAGTGTTGTTGTTTCTTCACCAAAACCAATACCATCAATACGATAACCAATGATATCTGTACCTGCTTTCTCTGAAACAATCGTTCCAATATAGCTACCTGTACCTGCTTGGTAAGTCATTCGACGATCTTTTAACTCTCCATATGTGAGTTCATCTAAGATTACTCGACCCGCATTTGCTGTAAGGTTATTACCAAAAGCATCTTTAAACTGTACCGTTACCGTACTCTCCGTAATACCATCTGCAACAATCACTTCAGGATCTACGGTAATAGTACTGTTCACTAAACTAACTGAACCCGCGGTGTACGTTAATGATGTCGGCGTTTTACCTTTTTCATTGCTAGCGCCTAAGATATAGTTCAACTGATCTACACCCGCTTTAGTAGATTTAAGCGTCAAGATATAACGTCCACCTTGATTGTAAACCATCTCTAATGATCCACTTTCACTCTCACCAAACTCTAGCGTTGTTGCATCAAGTTTTACACCTTGAGCAATTTCACGATTTAAGCTATTACCAAATTTATCGCGTAATTGAACCGTCACTGTCGCAACATCATGACCATTTGCCACAATACTAACTGGGCTCGCTGTCATCGTCGTTGTTTCAGTCGATGCTTCTCCCGCAATATACGTAATGACTTTAAAGTCTTGTGACGTTGCTTCTTGATCCACTGAGAAGCGAAGTGTATCTTCACCTGCAATACGTGAAGTAATCACACCGCTATAGATCCCATCATTGTTGGCAGAATGTAATACTAATGAACCTTCTGTTTCTAAATGACCATTATTTAATCCTACTAAACGGATGTCATGAAGATCTGTCACAATATTTTGATGTTGGTCACGTAGTGTTACGGTTACGATAGATGAGTCAACATCATCCGCCGTAATCTCCGCTTTGCTTAACTCAATAGTGGATGTCGTTAAGCTATAACCTCCTGCACGGTACTCAAGTTTTGCTGTACCTTTTTCTCCTGCTAACGTGCCATTTAAAGTAAAGCTTACATCATCAAAACCTTCTGCTGTCGACGTAATTTTACCTGTAAATTGGCCTGTATCAGCACCGTTATACATTAATTCTTGAGTAATATTTCCTTTGTTATTAGAAAGTGTTAAACGCAAGGTTGCATTACCATTAGAGTTCAATCTGTTGCCAAACTGATCTTTCAGCGTCACTGTCACAATCGATTCCGCTTCACCATCTGCTGTAATAATTGCTGGTGATAATGAAATCTCTGATTGTGTTGCTGAAGCTTCTCCTGAGGTATAGATAACTGTTGCTTCACCGTTACCTGATGCCGTTAAGACCCTAAATCCAAAGCTATCTTCTCCTGCTTGTTTTGAAGTAACTGTTACCGAGTAAGAACCATCGCCATTATCCACAGCAGTACTATTGTACTCATCTCCCGTACGTTCACCTTTATGCGTGATCGTGACAGCTGATGGACCAATACTTTCTGTTAATGCATTACCAAATTCATCTCGAAGTTGAACGGTAATGGTTGATTGTGTTTGACCATCTGCGGTAATCGTTACTGGATCTGCACTGATTTCAGACATGCGAGCATTTGCTGTACCTGCTGTATA
>NZ_JBTXLY010000026.1:0-2269 GCF_054871845.1 Ignatzschineria sp. LJL83 | reverse complement strand
AAAATCAACGTTTAGATAACCTTGATCCGCAAGCAGTTCAATATGTGGAAGATCTACTAAATAATAGACCTCGAAAGGTGTTAGGATATTTAACACCTTATGAGTATTTGGTCAAAAACGTACTTGTTGCGCTTCGTATTTGAATCTGCCTATTTAAGATATATATCTTAAAACATATGTTTTAAATATTGGCTATTAACGGTTAAATTGTTTATGTCCAATATCTGTTCTAAAGAATGTATGTGGCACTGCAAGCTCTTTCATATTTGCATATGCTTTATCGTAAGCTGATTTAAAATCATCCGCAATCGCAACATTCAATAAGATACGGCCACCATCACTCAGGAGCTGACCATCTTGCTCTTTAACGCCGGCATAAAAGACTAATTCATCTTCATCATTAAAGCTTGGCGTGTTAAGCGGATAACCTGTTTGTGGTGCATCTGGATAACCTTCAGATGCTAGTACTACACCAATTGCATATTTATTTGCCCACTGAATTTCTGAAAGTGCTTGATCGGTTAAGAGATTATGAATGATTTCCACAAAATCCGTTTCTAATAATGGCAAAATAATTTGTGCTTCAGGATCCCCAAAGCGCGCATTAAATTCAATCACTTTAAAACCATCTTTCGTGAGGAATAATCCACCATATAAGAATCCTGTATAAGGCATTCCTTCTTTCGTTAAACCATCCACAATCGGTTGCATAATAGTTTTAACTGCGGTTTTTACTTCTTCACTATCCGCCCCAAAAGTTGGTGCGTAAGCCCCCATTCCACCAGTATTAGGACCTTCATCATTATCATAAGCACGCTTATGATCTTGTGCCATAACCATTGGAATCACTGTGCCATTATGAACAAAGCACATTAAAGAGAACTCTTCTCCTTCAAGCATCTCTTCAATTAAGATACATGAACCTGCTTCACCAAACTTATTCCCTTCAAGCATATCATCGATAGTCGCGCAAGCTTCTTCCAATGTTTCAGGAATCACAACGCCTTTTCCGGCCGCCAAACCATCCGCTTTAATCACAATCGGCAAGCCAATTTCACGCACATAGTTTTTAGCGACAACACTATCTGTAAAGCTTTCAGAATGTGCTGTGGGTGCGTTATATTTCACCATCATCTGTTTAGAGAAATCTTTACTACCTTCAATTTGCGCCGCATCTTTTGTTGGGCCCCAAACTAAAAGATTACGCTTTTTAAACTCATCAGCAACACCGGCAACTAAACTTGCCTCAGGACCAATAATCGTTAAAGCAATTCCCTCTTTTTCTGCAA
This sequence comes from Ignatzschineria sp. LJL83, assembly GCF_054871845.1. NCBI lineage: Bacteria > Pseudomonadati > Pseudomonadota > Gammaproteobacteria > Cardiobacteriales > Ignatzschineriaceae > Ignatzschineria > Ignatzschineria sp. LJL83. The sequence goes on along the minus strand of NZ_JBTXLY010000026.1, from coordinate 980 downwards.
AATCTGCAAGTGCTACGGGATCTGTTTCAGAAATATTTACAAGAGTCGCATCTTTAGTCATTCCTGCATTTCCTGGAGCGACAAACACTTCAGAAACTAATGGGCTTTTACGACTTTTCCACGCAAGCGCATGCTCACGCCCACCTTTACCAATAATTAAAACTTTCATCTATAATCTCTTCCTGATTCGATCATGAGTTTGGGAGGTCTATCTTCAATAAGACAGTGATTTTGTGTTGCTGAATGCCGAAGAAGTATAACATATAAAACAGCATGATAAATCCTTTGCGCTACTAAATATCAGCTCTAAGAGATTTTCATTTTCATCAATTCTTCAAATTTTATGCCTAGCCTTCTCACGTATAAGACAAGAAGAGAGAGTTTGGTATCAATACCTTATTTAAAGAATTCTGAAGACTTTTATAATTGACGAAAACAAAAACAACTAGATAGCATTAAAATAAACCCCTTAAAGTAAGGCTTTTAGCTAAAAGTGAGATAGTATACAAGTCTATGATCTAGTGATGTTTTTTAAAAAAGAGAATACTATATTACCAATGCTCAAGAACCCTACTTTCAATCTCGCTTTTTGGCCACTCTTCACAATTTATATATCTTTATATATTTGTGAGTTAATACTTTCATTGGTTTTACTCGAGTATCTTCCAATCACAATCAGTCAAAATACAATTCTCTACCTCTCACAAGTATTCAATTATCCCATGAAGACTATGGGGCTTCATTGCGCAATATGGATGATATTGCTCAATATGTTTCATATTCAAAATGACTCTTTCAAAAACTATTTAAAAATCCTCAGTTTTTTGCTAGGCAGATTCAAATACGAAGTGCGACAAGTACGTTTTTGACCAAATACTCATAAGGTGTTAAATATCCTAACACCTTTCGAGGTCTATTATTTAGTAGATCTTCCACATATTGAACTGCTTGCGGATCAAGGTTATCTAAACGTTGATTTT
>NZ_JBTXLY010000025.1:0-2336 GCF_054871845.1 Ignatzschineria sp. LJL83 | reverse complement strand
TTCGCTGTGAAACGTGTTTTTGTAATATCCGCTTCACCTGCAATATAAGTCACTCTTTCACGTTGACCATTTGCACCCTCATTTGCGCCTAATCTAAAGCCAATATCATCAAAACCAGCTTTGCTAGATTTAACTGTCGCAATATACTTTCCGTTATCTCCTGCTTCTACCGTTGGTTGGACTGCGATAGCACCTGTATCAACACCTGTTAATTCAACAAGTCCTTCCACAGCATCTGTCACATTATTACCAAATCCATCTTTAAACTGAATGGTAATAGTAGATAGATCACTATCATTCGCCACAATTTCACTTGGCTCTACCGTCAAGGTTGAGCGACTAAGGTTCACTCTTCCTGCCGTATAAGTAATAGAAGCGGTAGCAGTTGCCGGTGTTGCAGATCCTTCTACTGTAAAGCCAACATCTTCAATGCCTGCCACTGTAGAGGTAATCGTACCAATATAAGTACCATTTGCTTGATGGATTAATACTTTAGAATCACTGTTATTAACACGACCCATCTCTAAGATCAACGTTACATCACCTTGTTTCGTGGTGATTGCGTTATCAAAAGCATCTTTAAGTTGAACAATCACATTCGCTCTTTCAACATTATTTGCAGTAATGCTTGATGGGTTGATGACGATTGTAGACTTAGTTAGATCCACAGCTCCTGCTGTATACGTTAATACTTTTTCTGCTTGCGCTAAATCTCCATTATAAGTAAAGCCAATCGTATCTAAACCTGCTTCCGTAGAGATAATCGTTCCACGATAGAGCCCTTCACTCACATGTGTTAGTTCAAATCCATTACCAACACCATTCGTTAATTGCCCTTTCTCAATGCCGGTTAAGATTACTGTTCCTACATTTTCTGTCGGTTTATTACCCTCTTGATCTAACAATTGGACTGTAACAGTTGCGACTGTTTCACCATCTGCAACAATTGTTTCTGGAGTGATGTGTAACTCTGAACGAACTAAGCTAATACCACCTGTTTGGTACGTGAGGGTGACTTGACTATTATCACCTTGACCTGTGCCAACACCATTAATCGTATAACCAAAGGTTTCACTGTCCGCAACCTTAGATGTTACGTTCGTCGTATAACGCCCATTTGATGAATACGTTAATCTACCGTTATTTTCAACATCTCCAATATCGGTACTTCTTGTTAGAACAACGTTATCTCCAGATGCTCTTGTTAAAATGTCATTACCAAATGCATCTCGAAGTTGTACAGTGATGACAGATGTTTCGATACCATCCGCTTCAATCGTCATTGGCGATGCAGTGATGATTGTTTGTGTTAAATCAATCTCACCGGCAATATATCGAATTTGCGCAGCTGCCGCACCACTGATAACTTCACCATCTCCTTCATTGAGAGAGAAGGTAATACTATCTGTTTGGTTCGCAACTTGAGATTTAATGGTCGCTGTATAGGTTCCATTATTATGATCTTGAATATTCTCACCAGCCATAGGTGTTGGAATCCCAAATGGTCCTGTTTCACCTTGTACGCCATTGAAAATAAGCTTCACATTACCTTGGGATTCTTTCAGGGCATTCCCTTGAGAATCTCGTAGCTCAACAGTAATCAACGCTTCTTCAACATTATCTGCAACAATAGATGTCTTATCTACGTAAATCACAGATTGCGTCATATCTACGCTTCCTGGGAGATACGTTAAGGTTGTGAAATCTGTTCCTTGCTCATTTGCTAAAGTTTCGAAACGAATCTCTTCTTCAATACCGGCTGTTGTAGACGTTAAATCAAGTTCAAAACGACCATTTGCCACATACGTTGCAGGAATCTTCGCATTGCTTTGCGCTGCTAAATTAACACCTAAAATGTTAATTCCTCCTACAGCATTCGTCGTTAAGTTATTACCAAATCCATCTTTAAGTTGAACAACAATCGTAGAGATCTCTTTTCCATCCGCTAAAATAGTATTTGGTCGAGCCTCAATCGTTGTTTTGCTTAAATCATATTGACCAGCGGTATAACGAACTGTTGCAGTATCATCTGCCGCTACTGGATCATCATTCAATCTAAAACCGAACGTTTCTGTTCCTGTTTTATCCGAATAAACGGTCGCTGTATAAGTTCCTTGATCCGTAGCACTTAACTCACCAATACTTCCTGTTGAGAATATTTCAACTTTATCTACACGTGTAGTTACAAGGTTGTTATTCGCATCACGTAATTCTACTGTTAGCGTAGAGGTAATCTCTCCTGCACTCACTTCGATAGAATCAGGCATTGAACGGATAATTGATGTAGAAGCGTCTGCTTTACCTGCTGTATAAGTCACGGTTGCAGAACTACTTGC
>NZ_JBTXLY010000024.1:0-3102 GCF_054871845.1 Ignatzschineria sp. LJL83 | reverse complement strand
CAGGATCTGCCGTAATACTAGACGATGCTTGATCAAAGAAGCCATCACCACCGGTATAACGGATTTGTGCTGTATCAACTGATGCATATGCTCTCGTTTGGAAGTGGAAAGTATCTGCACCCGCTACTTCTGATTTCACTTCAAAAGTATAACGTCCATCTTGATGATCTGTTGGTACGCCCACAATCCCTACTACAGTGCCCGCTTCTGTAACAAGCTCTAAGCCTTCATAACCAATAATTGGTTTTTGACCTGCGGCATCGTAGTACATGGTTACAGTGACAATTGAAGTCATCACACCATCTGCGGCAATTTCTACAGGATCTGCCGTAATACTAGACGATGCTTGATCAAAGAAGCCATCACCACCGGTATAACGGATTTGTGCTGTATCAACTGATGCATATGCTCTCGTTTGGAAGTGGAAAGTATCTGCACCCGCTACCTCTGATTTCACTTCAAAGGTATAACGTCCATCTTGATGATCTGTTGGTACGCCCACAATCCCTACTACAGCACCCGCTTCTGTAACAAGCTCTAAGCCTTCATAACCAATAATTGGTTTTTGACCTGCGGCATCGTAGTACATGGTTACAGTGACAATTGAAGTCATCACACCATCTGCGGCAATTTCTACAGGATCTGCCGTAATACTAGATGATGCTTGATCAAAGAAGCCATCACCACCGGTATAACGGATTTGTGCTGTATCAACTGATGCATATGCTCTCGTTTGGAAGTGGAAAGTATCTGCACCCACTACCTCTGATTTCACTTCGAAAGTATAACGTCCATCTTGATGATCTGTTGGTACGCCCATAATCCCTACTACAGTGCCCGCTTCTGTAACAAGCTCTAAGCCTTCATAACCAATAATTGGTTTTTGACCTGCGGCATCGTAGTACATGGTTACAGTGACAATTGAAGTCATCACACCATCTGCGGCAATTTCTACAGGATCTGCCGTAATACTAGATGATGCTTGATCAAAGAAGCCATCACCACCGGTATAACGGATTTGTGCTGTATCATCTGATGCGTATGCTCTCGTTTGGAAGTGGAAAGTATCTGCACCCGCTACCTCTGATTTCACTTCAAAGGTATAACGTCCATCTTGATGGTCTGTTGGTACGCCCACAATCCCTACTACAGTACCCGCTTCTGTAACAAGCTCTAAGCCTTCATAACCAATAATTGGTTTTTGACCTGCGGCATCGTAGTACATGGTTACAGTGACAATTGAAGTCATCACACCATCTGCGGCAATTTCTACAGGATCTGCCGTAATACTAGACGATGCTTGATCAAAGAAGCCATCACCACCGGTATAACGGATTTGTGCTGTATCAACTGATGCATATGCTCTCGTTTGGAAGTGGAAAGTATCTGCACCTGCTACCTCTGATTTCACTTCAAAGGTATAACGTCCATCTTGATGATCTGTTGGTACGCCCACAATCCCTACTACAGTACCCGCTTCTGTAACAAGCTCTAAGCCTTCATAACCAATAATTGGTTTTTGACCTGCGGCATCGTAGTACATGGTTACAGTGACAATTGAAGTCATCACACCATCTGCGGCAATTTCTACAGGATCTGCCGTAATACTAGATGATGCTTGATCAAAGAAGCCATCACCACCGGTATAACGGATTTGTGCTGTATCAACTGATGCATATGCTCTCGTTTGGAAGTGGAAAGTATCTGCACCCGCTACCTCTGATTTCACTTCAAAGGTATAACGTCCATCTTGATGATCTGTTGGTACGCCCACAATCCCTACTACAGCACCCGCTTCTGTAACAAGCTCTAAGCCTTCATAACCAATAATTGGTTTTTGGCCTGCAGCATCGTAGTACATAGTTACAGTGACAATTGAAGTCATCACACCATCTGCGGCAATTTCTACAGGATCTGCCGCAATACTAGACGATGCTTGATCAAAGAAGCCATCACCACCGGTATAACGGATTTGTGCTGTATCAACTGATGCATATGCTCTCGTTTGGAAGTGGAAAGTATCTGCACCCGCTACCTCTGATTTCACTTCAAAGGTATAACGTCCATCTTGATGATCTGTTGGTACGCCCACAATCCCTACTACAGCACCCGCTTCTGTAACAAGCTCTAAGCCTTCATAACCAATAATTGGTTTTTGGCCTGCAGCATCGTAGTACATAGTTACAGTGACAATTGAAGTCATCACACCATCTGCAGCAATTTCTACAGGATCTGCCGTAATACTAGACGATGCTTGATCAAAGTTACCATCTCCTGCTGAGTATCTAATAGTATCGTTACCATTAAATTGACCTGCTGCCGTTACAAAAGTAAGGTTATCAGTTCCTAATTGATCTGTTGAAGTCATCGTAAAGGTATAAATCCCAGTTCCTAAAACTTCACTCATAGATCCTAAGTTACCTAACATCTCAGATCCATCAACCGTAATAATCGTTAATTGATTACTATCTAATCCAGTTAATGGTTGATCTGTTCCATCATGTACTAAAGTGACCGTTACGAGAGATGTTGCTCTTCCATCAGCTGCAATCTCTTTAGGATTCGTAGTAATACTCGACTTTCCTTGGTCAAAAGTACCATTACCATTGGTATATGAAATAGTCTCAGTCATGCTTCCTGGTAATGTATCTACTGTGAAACCAAAATTTTCAACTCCTAATTGTGTAGATTTAACCTCTGCTGTAAAGGTACCATCTCCTACATTCACCATTTCTCCAGATGCTGGTGAAATTACTCCTATCGGTGATGTTGAATTAGAACGCAATACAACTGTATAAGGTGTAGCTGTTTCTGAATTAGTACCAGATGTAAAGTTATTACCATTACTATCTTTAAGTTGAACAATCACTGTAGAGATCGCCTCACCATTTGCTAAAATTTCTTTCGGTGTGGCTGAAATTGTAGAAACTGTTAAGTCCACATCTCCAGTAAAGTACTCAACTATTGCAGTCTTACCTGCAGCCTGCCCTTGATCTGTGGTAAATCCAATAACATCACTACCGACTTTCTTCGATGTTACATAACCGGTGTAACGACCATTTCCTTGCGGTGTAAATCGGTAATCACGTTGATCACTAAATT
>NZ_JBTXLY010000023.1:0-3842 GCF_054871845.1 Ignatzschineria sp. LJL83 | reverse complement strand
AACCCAAATATGGGGGATTAGCTCAGTTGGTAGAGCGCCTGCCTTGCACGCAGGAGGCCATCGGTTCGACTCCGTTATCCTCCACCAATTACTTTATTAGGTTATGAGATGTTTCTTCGGAAATGTGGATTAATTGATGTTGTAGTTAAAGGGATAAACGATTGGTTGAACGAGATTTAGAAATGTATCGGATAGGATAGAAGATAAATAATTTTGATTGTCTTAATGAAAGTCAGCTTATTTATACTCTAATCTGTTTAGAGTGTTCTTTAAAAATTTGGATTAGTTGGTGCAACGTAATAGCGATGCATTCAATGACAGTTGATTGATGTGATATCAAGTAGCTGTTGTCGAGATTCTTTTTAGGATTGTTCATCTCGTGATGAGATTAATAATTCGATATAAAAGAGTCGGGAGAGAAGTGCATCACTTAAGTAACGATGTATTCAATTTCAAGTCTTCTTGTTAATAAGCGATTATTAGTAAGACAGACAACTGAAAAAATGAGTTAACTTAAAGTGAAACGTTATCATGTTACATTCGTAGGAGAATTGAAGAGCTATTTTGTCATATAGTCTGGACGGTTCATTATTTAATAATGAGTCTAATCCCTATTATATGGTCAAGTGAATAAGCGTACATGGCGGATGCCTTGGCGATTACAGGCGATGAAGGACGTGGAAGTCTGCGAAAAGTTTCGGGGAGCTGGCAATCAAGCTTTGATCCGGAAATGTCCGAATGGGGAAACCCGCACAGGCTTAAAACCCTGTCATCCTTTTACTGAATATATAGGTTTAAGGAAGCGAACCTGGTGAACTGAAACATCTAAGTAACCAGAGGAAAAGAAATCAATTGAGATTCCCGCAGTAGTGGCGAGCGACCCGGGAAGAGCCGATACGTAATAACTATCAATATATAAGAATCATATGGAAATATGAGCCGAAGAGGGTGATAGCCCCGTATTTTAAATATCGATAGTGGTACTAAGCATATCAACAAGTAGGGCGGGACACGTGAAATCCTGTCTGAATATGGGGGGACCATCCTCCAAGGCTAAATACTCGTAATCGACCGATAGTGAACAAGTACCGTGAGGGAAAGGTGAAAAGAACCCCTGTGAGGGGAGTGAAATAGAATCTGAAACCGTGTACGTACAAGCAGTGGGAGCCTTTTTTAGGGTGACTGCGTACCTTTTGCATAATGGGTCAGCGACTTATATTCTGTGGCAAGCTTAACCGAATAGGGGAGGCGCAGGGAAACCGAGTCTTAATAGGGCGAACAGTCGCAGGGTATAGACCCGAAACCAAGCGATCTACCCATGGTCAGGCTGAAAGTTAGGTAACACTGACTGGAGGGCCGAACCCACATCCGTTGCAATGGATGGGGATGAACTGTGGGTCGGAGTGAAAGGCTAATCAAGCTTGGAGATAGCTGGTTCTCCCCGAAAGCTATTTAGGTAGCGCCTCATGTAATTTACTTCCGGGGGTAGAGCACTGTTTCGGCTAGGGGGTCATCCCGACTTACCAAACCGATGCAAACTCCGAATACCGGAAAGTATTATCATGGGAGACACACAGTGGGTGCTAACATCCATTGTGGAGAGGGAAACAACCCAGACCGCCAGCTAAGGTCCCTAAATTATCGCTCAGTGGTAAACGATGTGGGAAGGCATAGACAGCTAGGATGTTGGCTTAGAAGCAGCCATCATTTAAAGAAAGCGTAATAGCTCACTAGTCGAGTCGGCCTGCGCGGAAGATTTAGCGGGGCTCAAGCGATATACCGAAGCTGCGGATGTATATTTTAAAATATATGTGGTAGGGGAGCGTTCTGTAAGCCTGTGAAGATGGACTCGTAAGAGCTGTTGGAGGTATCAGAAGTGCGAATGCTGACATAAGTAACGTTAATGCGTGTGAAAGACACGCACGCCGAAAGACCAAGGTTTCCTGTTCAACGTTAATCGGAGCAGGGTGAGTCGGCCCCTAAGACGAGGCAGAGATGCGTAGTCGATGGGAATCAGGTTAATATTCCTGAACTCTCGTATCATGCGATGGAGGGACGGAGAAAGCTAGACCAGCTGGTTATTGGTATACCAGTGTAAGCAGGTAGGCAGAGATCTTAGGCAAATCCGGGATCTTAATGCTGAGACGTGAATGCGAGGAGCTTACGAGCTCCGGAGTGGTTGATGCTATGCTTCCAAGAAAAGCTTCTAAGCTATAGTGATATGAGAACCGTACCCCAAACCGACACTGGTGGTTGGGATGAGAATTCTAAGGCGCTTGAGAGAACTCGGGTGAAGGAACTCGGCAAAATCGTACCGTAACTTCGGGAGAAGGTACGCCTTCCAAGGTGAATGCTTTACGCAGTAAGCTATGGAAGGCCGCAGTGAAATGGTGGCTGCAACTGTTTATCAAAAACACAGGACTCTGCAAACACGAAAGTGGACGTATAGGGTCTGACGCCTGCCCGGTGCTGGAAGGTTAATTGATGGGGTTAGCGTAAGCGAAGCTCTTGATCGAAGCCCCAGTAAACGGCGGCCGTAACTATAACGGTCCTAAGGTAGCGAAATTCCTTGTCGGGTAAGTTCCGACCTGCACGAATGGCGCAATGACGGCCACGCTGTCTCCACCCGAGACTCAGTGAAATTGAAATCGCCGTGAAGATGCGGTGTACCCGCGGCAAGACGGAAAGACCCCGTGAACCTTTACTATAGCTTTACAGTGGATTTTGAATCTTTTTGTGCAGGATAGGTGGGAGGCTTTGAAGCAGAGACGCTAGTTTCTGTGGAGCCATCCTTGAAATACCACCCTGAAAGTTTTGAAATTCTAACTTAGATCCATTATCTGGATTAAGGACATTGTATGGTAGGTAGTTTGACTGGGGCGGTCTCCTCCGAAAGAGTAACGGAGGAGTACGAAGGTACCCTCAGCCCGGTCGGAAATCGGGCTTATGAGTGCAAAAGCAAAAGGGTGCTTGACTGCGAGACAGACACGTCGAGCAGGTACGAAAGTAGGTTTTAGTGATCCGGTGGTTCTGTATGGAAAGGCCATCGCTCAACGGATAAAAGGTACTCCGGGGATAACAGGCTGATTCCGCCCAAGAGTTCATATCGACGGCGGAGTTTGGCACCTCGATGTCGACTCATCACATCCTGGGGCTGTAGTCGGTCCCAAGGGTATGGCTGTTCGCCATTTAAAGTGGTACGCGAGTTGGGTTCAGAACGTCGTGAGACAGTTCGGTCCCTATCTGCCGTGGGCGTTGGAAATTTGAGAGGAGCTGCTTCTAGTACGAGAGGACCGAAGTGGACATATCTCTGGTGTTTGGGTTGTCATACCAATGGCATTGCCCAGTAGCTACATATGGACGGGATAACCGCTGAAAGCATCTAAGCGGGAAGCCTACCTCAAGATTAGATTTCCCTAGGGGTTTAACCCCTCTAAAGGTCCGTCGGAGACTACGACGTTGATAGGTTGGGTGTGTAAGTGCAGTAATGCATTGAGCTTACCAATACTAATTGACCGTGAGGCTTGACCATATAATAGGTCTTAGACAATTTTGATACGAAACATGATACAAAAGTTTCACTAAGTTCAAAATGAATACAAAATAACTTAAACTAAACGAAAGTTTGCTGTTACAATACCAACTAATCAAATTTATTCAGTGAGTGGAGTCAATCAGAAAGACTTCAAACACAACCAGTTTTCCTGGGGAGAATAGCGCTATGGTACCACCTGATCCCATCCCGAACTCAGAAGTGAAACGTAGCTGCGCCGATGGTAGTGTGGGAGATCCCATGTGAGAGTAGGTCACCCCCAGGGTTTAATTTGAGAAGCCTCTAGTTC
>NZ_JBTXLY010000022.1:0-21371 GCF_054871845.1 Ignatzschineria sp. LJL83 | reverse complement strand
TCAATTTTATTTTTGATCTCTTTTTAAGCACTGATTCAATTTCAAAATTTCTCTAAAACCGAACTTAAACTTAAAAGAGAGAAGCTAATTTTCACCGATAAGCCCAAACTACAAACCTATCAAAACCTACTTCCTTCCGAACCTTTCTCAACGTTGCCGTCAATCAAGAAGGTGTATATTACGCCTTTATTTTTTTTTGGCAAGTAAACTTCTGCGCTTGTTTTGAGCAAACAACTCAAATACATGATTTATAGAATGTTTATTAGTGAATTATTGATGAATTATTTTCGAAAAAGATCAATACAACCGTTATTAACCTTCTAAAATCAAAAAGAGCGATAGAAAACTATCGCTCTTTTTATTCAAAATAGTCGTTTTTCGTCAAAAACTCCTATTTTAAAACTTTAAACTCGTAGATACAGATGCAGATTCAACATATATATATGTGTCTATATCTATATATGTAGAGTTAAGCTTTTACATTAAAGCTCTCTTCAAAGTCTAACGTACCTACATACTGGTTCAGCGCAAAGTGTTTCTTAACGCCGGCACGAATTGCATCTTTTGCTAATACCACTGATTCACGTTTAGAGAATCCTTTACAAAGGTTCGATGCAACGTGCGCTGCAAAAGTACAACCTAAACCATGTGTATGATGTGTATCAATATGCGCACCCTCAATCAGAAGCAGTTCTTCCCCATCATAATAGAGATCTCCTGATGTTTTTGGTTCCATTAAGCTACCCACATTTGTAATCGCAACCGCACCACAACCTAATGTCATGATTTTTTCTGCTGCTAAAACTGCTTCATCATACGTGCTGATTTTTTCCATTCCGGCAAGTTGCGCCGCTTCAAAGAGATTTGGCGTTGTCACCGTTGCGTATTTGATAAGTTCCGTTTGAATCGCTTTTGCATGTTCTGGGAAAAGTGGCTTATCACCTTTACAAACCATCACAGGATCCACTACAACTGGTTGCTTGCCGTGAAGCGCTTCTAATTTTTCTGCAACATGCGAGATAATCTCCGGCGTTGGTAACATGCCGAGCTTAATCGCATCTACGCCAACACCATCAATCGCTGTTTTGATCTGTGCATCAATCGTTTCAATGGCAATTGGAAATACTCCATGACCCCAGTTATTATCAGGATCCATCGTGACAATCACCGTTAATGAGCAAAAACCATAAAGGTTATGCTTTGCAAAAGTACGAAGATCCGCTTGAATTCCCGCACCACCACTTGAGTCTGATCCTGCTATTGTTAATATTTTTTTCATGATTGCACCTTTCATTGCAACTTAATCGTATAAAATTTTTTAAAGTATTCTACTTAGAATTTCCTAAAGATGATCCTTCATCTTTTTACCTTCGTAGTAACGTTCTTATCAGTTCTATCACTTATCGTAAATAACACTAATAAATAGAACCAATTTAAAGACCGTAGATCTATTACCGAATACCTTGGGAATATCGCATATCCCATTCGTAGGTATCACAATACAACCATCTTCCAAAAAATGCCGAGAAATTTTGTGTCTTTCCAATAAAAAAGAGCGCTATCTTTCGATAACACTCTTTTCTTTTATCTCATTCTTGAATATTTCATCGAAGAATGTCGTTTACTTAGTTTTTACGAATCGCAATAAAGTATGGATTCCCTTGACGATAGATCAATACACGAAGTGCCGGACTTTTCTCTGTCGCTTTCAAGGCTTCATCAAATGTTTTGATGTCGGTAATATCCATGCCGTTAATTTGCGTAATGATATCGCCGTTCACAAGTCCAGCCTTCTGACCAATACCCTCTTCTACTTGAGTAATAACCACGCCTTTTACAGTTGAATCACTTTTGGTATTTTCAACGGCTGTACCTAAAACATTACTCGACGCACTTTTTGTAGAAGCAGATTTTCTGCCATCATCATCTAATGCTTCAATTAATACTTTGATCGTTTCACGTTTGCCATTACGAAGCACTTCAAGTTTCACTTCTTCATTGCCCTTCACGCGGCTCACTAATACCGGCAATTGACTTGAAGAGATCACTTCTTGTCCATTAAACTTCAAAATCACATCGCCCACTTTAAGATCTGATTTATCAGCAGGGCTATCTGCCACAATACTTGCAATGAGTGCACCTTGTGGCTTATCAAGATCAAATGTTTCCGCCAAAGTTGCCGTTACTTCTTGGATTTGAACGCCTAACCAACCACGAGATACTTTTCCATCTTCACGAATCTGCTCAACGATATGCATTGCTAAATCAATGGGAATCGCAAAGCTCACGCCAGCATAACTTCCGGTACTTGTATAGATTTGTGAGTTAATGCCGATCACTTCGCCATCTGTATTAAAGAGCGGACCGCCGGAGTTACCGGGATTCACTGCCGCATCCGTTTGAATAAATGGTGTGAAGTTATCATTTGGAAGATTACGTCCAAGCGAGCTGATGATACCTTGCGTTGCCGTATAATCTAACCCAAATGGCGAACCAACTGCCATCACCCATTGCCCTACTTTCAATTTAGAAACATCGGCAATTTTCACAACCGGCAATTTTTCCGCATCAATCTTTAAAACTGCAACGTCTGTTTTTTCATCCATTCCGACTAAAGTTGCTGATAATTCTCGGCGGTCATCTAAATGAACCGTGATTTTATCGGCAGTGCCAATCACATGCGCATTGGTAATGACATATCCTTCTCGATCAATAATGAATCCTGATCCCGCACCACGAACTGTTCTCTCTTGCTCTTTTTGTGGCTCATTGCCGAAGAAAAAGCTAAAAGGATCATTATCGCCAAATGGGGAATTACCCCCGAATGAAAACCCTTCAAATGGCGAAAAACCGCCACGAACAATCTCTGTGCCTTCTGTGGTAATACTGACCACAGCGGATTTATTATCTTCAAATAGCTTACTCCAATCGGGAAGCTGTGCGAATGCTTGTTGGGCCAGCAACATCATCGTTGCCGTTAAAAACACCCCAACTTGCGTTAAATATCGTTTTCCTACTCTCATTATTTCAAGCTCCTTATATTGACTGAGGAAATTACAACTATCATTCAATATAAGGGCTTACCTGATCTTTTCAAGATTTAAATCGTGATATTTAACGCAACTGATTGATCACTAGATAAATTCTTCTAGCATAGAATTCACAAAAAGATGCCCTTTTTCGGTCGGCGTAATCCATTCTTTGGAAGGAATGAGGAAGCCTTTTTCCCGGTTTTTTTCAAGAAAGCCGGCAATCTCTGAATCCGGCAAAAACGTTCGCTCTTGCCAATATGCCGTGGGAACGCCGGACTTTAAGCGCAAAATATTGAGGAAAAATTCAAACGGCAGATCTGTACGCGCAATCTCAGTAAGCGTTAAACGCTCTTTCGCACTTTTTTCCACATAACTTCGGGGATGCTTTTCCATTTGCGAGCGCAAAATAGTCTGATTATTCATCATAGTAATTTTGCCATGAGCGCCAGCACCAATGCCGATATAATCCCCAAATTCCCAATAGTTACGATTATGCTGACTTTCTCGCCCTTTCTGAGCAAATGCCGATACTTCGTAATGCTCATAACCGTGCTTTGCCAAAATCTCATAACTCTGCAATTGCATCTCTTCAATCACTTCATCTGCCGGCAATTCAGGCTCATAACGATGAAAATAAGTATTCGGTTCCAACGTTAATTGATAATGAGAAATATGCTCTGGTTTTAACGCTAAGATTCCCTGAAGATCCGCCAACGCGCCATCCAACGTTTGCAGTGGCAATCCAAACATGAGATCACAATTAATATTGGTAAAGCCGGCATTTCTTGCAATCTCAAAAGCTTTGAGCGCTTCTTCGCTCGAATGAATACGCCCAATTTTTTCAAGCTGGAGATCATTCAAACTCTGAACGCCGATCGAAAGGCGATTAATGCCGATTTCTCGATATGCTTTGAAATAACTACTATCCACCGTACCGGGATTCGCTTCCATTGTGATTTCAATATTAGGATCAAAATTCAATAACGTGCGCAATTGACTAAAAAACTGATCCAACAATTTCGGTGGCATTAAGCTCGGCGTTCCGCCACCAATAAAAATGGAATGGATATTTCTGCCCCAAATGTACGGCAAAATTTCCGTGACATCATCAATTAATGTGCGCATATACGGTTCATACAGCGCTTCATTATTTTTATGAGAATTAAAATCGCAATAAGGGCACTTTTGAATGCACCAAGGAAAATGAATGTAGAGCGATAAAGGAATCATTATGGAATTTAAATATCCTACAAATAAAATGAATCAAAAGATTGACCCAACAGTATAAACGAAACCTTCCTCAAAAAACGATGCCGAACGTTTTAAAGTGACTTTAAAGAGGCTTCAATAATGTCTTTAAAAAGTAATATCAATCACGACATCATCGGTATATAAGCCGACGGGTTTATCTTCTTGTCCGGGAATCACTTCTGCTTTATAGCGAAATACTCGGGATTGTCCGCTTCGTGCGCCCACAATTGCATCTGATTCTCCGCTCTTTCTTCTTGCGCTTCCCTGATTACCCCAGACTTCTCCGCCGTTATCTCCCTTATAGATTTCATAAGCGAGCGTATCACTGCCGGAGCGCATTTGTCTTGTGCCGGCAAAATTTCGTCCTTCACTTAAGCCAACTGTATAATTCTCAACACCGCCGGTGCAAGTAATACGAATCGTGCCGGTTTTTGCATCAAAAGTTGAGGAAAAAGGAGAGGTTCCGAAATCAATATTATCAGCGTAAATACGGCAATCTTCCGTAATGATTAATTCCACAGTTAAGACTGTTTGTCCCGTACCTTTAGATGGTATTCCAATGCAAATTAAAGGCGTTAACGCAACACCTGGGCAAATATCCCAGCGCCAATTAATAGATACGGTATCTTGATATCTACCGGCATTCAGCATATGTCCTGGCATTGCGTGAATTCTACCGTAAAGATTAATATCTATATCTCTTCCCCCGAATAATCCTAAGAGATCTAACAGCCCTATTTTTCTCAAGCTAGTCTCATCTCCAACTTGAACCGGCATTGTCCGCTCTTTATCATAATAAAGTGTATAAGGGATTGTGTAATTACCTGAAGGATTTACTAAGGAAAAATTACTCGAAGATGCATAAATCCCCATTTTCACATCGCTCTCATATAACAAACCCACAAGCGCTCCTTTGCACTTTAATCCTGGAGAGCTTGTTTCTGTTTCCTGATTATAATTTGCGATATCTTCAGAGGTAACATTTCCAAAATTCATCCCAATATTCTGATTCACGGTACAAGCCAATGTTGCCGTCATCGTCATCAACATCAATATTGAGATAATGGATATTCTCTTAAAGATGCTTCCCAATACTGTTGTATTATTCATCATTATTCGGCTCATAAAATCTCCTAAAGACATTCATAACTGCCCAAATGCACAATGCCTTCTTCTTGATTGGCTTCTGCATTATCTAATAGCGATACTTTGGTTTCACAGCGTCCACCTTCCGGCAATGCAACGGTTAACGTATTTTCTTCTTCTAAATATTCAAAAAAGACAATGCCATCCCAACCCACATAAGACTCTTCGCCGTAATTTGTCACCACATGCGAACCGATCTCTATCACTTCTCCGGAGCGATCCGTCAATATTAAAGTCATCGGTGTTGTGGTTTCTACGGGGAATTCTAAGGTATATCCACCGCCGGTTTTTACGGCAACTTTCTGCTCTAAAGTCGGTGCTTGCATATTAAAAGGTAAACCTAAGGCATCAATCTCATATTTTGCATCGTAATATGACGGCACTTTTGACACTAAGAGATAGCCATCTTTATTCGTTTTTCCAATGACCCTATTTTCAAACTTCACATCCACATCGGGTGCGCCATCTGTTGACACAAGTACAAAGGAATCATTCACTTGATTTGAAGCCATCACTTGTCCATCTAAGAAAACAAGCGCACCTGATAAATCTGCCCAATAAGTTTGATCTTTACGAGTGCCGTAGAAACCGCCATCCAATTCAAATTTCTCATTACGATACAGTAACGCGCCGTTGTAGTAATCATCTTGGTTATTATAGTGATTGTAATTCATGCGCCAGCCAATCCCACCATCGCTTGGTACCGTTCGGCTGTAATTGAGCGAGTAATTATCTTGGTTGTTATCATTTTTATTCGCAGATGCCGATAAACTACTAAACATTCCCACTGGAATCGACCATTGAACAGATGCCGTCCAACGATTACTTCTATCGTTAGAGCGATTCACATACGCATAGACAGAACCATACTCTTTCAGAGATTTGCTCCAGCCTAAGCTCACACTATTTTGTCTTGCATTATCCCGAGTTTTATTAGAAAAGTAGCCAATACTCATATTCCCGAACTCTGCAAAGCTTTTATTAAAGGAGATCTGCATCGATTCTGTATCCATATCGCTATTACTATCCATGCTCGCAATATCTCGATAATTTTGACTCCGTTTACGATAACTTGCTCGAACGCCAAATTGCGGATGAACATATTCATATCCTAAATAGAGCTGATTTCCTATTTTTCCTTGGTAATTTGTTGCCATAAGAGAAGCATTAATCAAACCAATTCTCCCCACATTCGTGACAATGCCGGCACCGATTACTTGCAGAGAAGTTCCCATTTCTGCATGAGCTTCCAACGTCCATTCATCCGTTAAACCGTAGCGCAAACTACTATCAATAGCGTAACGGCTATAAGAGAAATTTTTCTGTCCATAATGCTCTCTTAGCGATCCGGCGCTCACGGTGTAATCAAATAGCCCTTTTTTCAGCAAACGAGACGTCACATAAAATGGCACATTCACGCTCACGGTTCTGCCAAGCGCATCCGTGGTTACCACAACGGCTTCGCCGGCGCCGTTTAAATGCGTGACCTGATTCACATCGTAAGGACCGGGATTTAAATTCTGACTATATTGTTTATTGCCGTTCACTAATAGATCTAAGGTCGATGGCACACCGACTTCTCCGCTAAATTCCGGCAATGGATAAGTAATGAGATCGGGTCTTAAACTAAAGTTATGAGAAAGCTGAATACCGCCCAATCTTACGGCGCTACTCCATGTGAGCGGTCTTGTGATTAAATCACCGGCTCTAACGGTGTAGAGTTTCTCCTCATTGGAATATTCCCAATAAGTATCATAACGCCGGTAACGATTGGCATTGCTCTGGCTTCCGCCCACATTCGTTTGAAACGTTCCGGAGCTACTAAAGGTGCCAAAATCCCCAAATCCACGAACTTCATTCCAAATATTAAGATTCGTTTTGCCATGAGAATGAGAAAGATAACTATCGTAATTGAGTAATGCGCCGGTGCTTCGTTTCGCATCTAATGCTTCTCTGACGCTTCCCACTTGCTGTCTTGGAAGCCAACTTGCCGGCACATCAATATCTAACGTCTGCAATTCTTCATTGTAATGAACAGTTACCTCTTTATATTTATTAATGGGAATCCGTTGCCCTGATTTGATATCGCCCATCTCACTTAATACAATCGGCGTTTCGCTCAAATCCCCTTCATTAATATAGAAGTAAGGTTTTTGATAATCCACTAAGGCAAGATGATACGTGGGAACACCATTGACGGTAAGCTCCAAAAAAAGCTCCATATTTTGATCAGGCACATCGGCAGATGCAGGTACTAGAATCCCAACCCCAATAATCGCTTTCAATATATATTGTGCGATAGAACGTAACATCAGTATCCCTATCCGATTGTTAGTTTGTTAAGAAAATTCCCGAGAAACATCATTTTTAGTAGTTATTTTTTGATGTTTGTTTTTAGTTTTTTTAGATGTTTGTATTTTTATAATGATGTTTGTGCCAGCTTGTAGACTGTTTTTACATTTCATCTATTTTTGTGTTGTGAGTATTGAATTTGTATTGATTAATGAATAATCAATCTCTTTTATATCTAAAGAAACCCTATACTTTTACTGATTTATCGATTGAAAGATCAGCAAAACTGATATAGATATAGAATTTCTTTTCGGTGTTTTGGATTGTCACCTTAGTCTTGTTTATGGCTTAATTAAAACCTTTTCCGGCTCATTATTAATACGACCATATAATGTCTCTTGAATCGTATTTGGCACATCCCATTCACGGCTACTATTTGGCAATAGATATCCGCCAATATCACTATCTAAGTTTTTTTCCGGCGTTAAGCTCGACACATTCATATAGTACGGCGAGTTATTTTTCATCTTGAGAACCGTTTTGCCATTCTCTTTCACCACATTCCATGAAAGCTTGCTCACCAATTCATTCACAGAAAGCTTTTGACGCGCATTGTTAGATAATCCTTGACCATATACGAAGAGCGGAATGGAATAACGAAATTGGAACTGAACACCTTGATGCAATTCATTTTCTAATTCTTGATTGACATTAGCCTTTTGCGGCACTTCATCGACGATCACACGATAATGATGCATCGTATTTGCCAGAACGCCGGCTCTATTCACAATTCTAAAGAGCTGCTTTTTCCCCGGCGCCACTTTTGCCATTGGTGGACTTACCATAAAATTCGATTGTGGTACAAGCTCATCTTTCCCATCTTTATGATGCCAAAGATAGACTCTTGCCTGTAATACTTGTACTGATTGCCCACGATTTTCAATCCATAATGCCGCAGATTTTTCTTTATTCTCTAAATGCAGGTTGGTTGGCCAAATTAATAGATTTGCAGCGTTACTCATATTCATAAAAAGTGCGCCAAGAATGAGAAAAAACAACGTGATTTTCTTCATCATATAAAACCTCGATTATAAATTAACGATTAATCATTACGGATTGAACGATTACAGACTGAACAGAGCGAATAACATGAGATATTTGAGGAAATTTAAAGAGGCATTCAAGCCCCAAAAATTCTATTAAAATCCTCAATACTCTCAATACTCTCAATACTAATAGCTGAACGTCACAATGAGCGTATCTTGATAAACGCCGGCACCCATATTTGCTTCTAGTGCCGCTTCGCCGTAAAAAGAGATTGCCACATTCCCTGTGGAATCAAATGGCAGTGCAATATTCTGATCAATGCCGATTTCTTGTAAACGACCGGCATCTTTAAAAAGACGATATGGAATATATTGATCACGATGTTTCATTCGGCGGGATTCATTTTCACCGGCATCTATGGACATTGATACGGTTGTTCCCGGCGTACATTTCAAATTGAAATTCGCAGTTTGAGAAAATACCGCTTCTTTAATGCCGCTATCGCTTGTATGGAACGTTCCAAAATTTAAGGTACCTAATTGACCGATATCTTCCGCTGATCGAACGATAACATCATTCATCAAGCATCCTTGCTCAACTCTTGCGCTAACTTGAATCGTGCAACTTGTTCCCGGCGAATCATTACATGCGCCTTGTGCCATATTGAATATTAAGAAAATGCCAAACAACCCAATTTTCAGCCATTTGGCATTTTTTATGATCATCATCTTAATGAACTCTTTTCGTAAAACTTGTTAATAAAAAAGCTTCATTAAAATGCGATTTCAAAGTTCAATACATCCGTGTAACGACCTGCTGATTGCTGACCATCTAACTGAGCTTCACCAAAAAGTGAAAACTCTGTTTTTGTGCCGCCAACCATTCCTGTTGCCACAACTGCGCCATCTTCAAGAAGATTTGCTTTTGCGGAGTCTGAAAACACCTTGTAAGGCACAGCACTTGCGCCGCCAACGTGATTCAAAGCACGAGCACCTGAGCCTTCATTAGGATTATCAGAATTTACTAAAGTTACTTTGAAGTTAGGATAATCTTCGTTACAAGTGATCCCAATGTTTAAACCAGTGTTGGCAGTACCATCACCGGCATCAACCGGGCCAGATGCATCAATTGCATGAACCCCAAAGTCTAAAACACCTAACTTTGCAGTTTCGCCAGGTTTCACATCTCCACCGCCTTCAATCTTGCAAGACTCAATAATCGCTAAACGAACATCCACTGTTCCTTTAATCGTTTGAGTTTGTGCATGAGCAAGTCCTGCAAACATTGTAGAAGCTGCAAATAAACCCACTAAAGCGTGTTGTTTAAAGTTTTTCATAATTAGATTCCTACCATTTGAAAAATGATGTTAAAAATTTAAACACCCTAAACAATTTCATCAAAAATTATCTTTATATATTCATTTAATATATCAAACGTTTCTTTTAATTAATTTACACTTAAGGCGAGCAAAATATACGCAACAGCCCTGTGAATGTCAATAAAATTTCGACAAAATTTCCCTAAAAATCACACCTAACCTACTCACAATTCTCAAAAACTAGTAACGGTAATGATTTTGAGAATTTCTATTTCTATAGAATTATTGTATTTTTATCATTCAAAACTAGAAAGATTAGCCGGCACAAGAAAACACAAAGCGGTTATCTTCTAATCAATAGTTGCTCACAGAAGGCTGTCTATTACAGGGATAAAATGGTGTTTCCTATTTTGTTTTCAAGTCTGAAATATAAAATATATTGCGAAATATCCACCTTTCAATACTAATCTAACAAACAAGCCACTTTATGATTTTCACCTATTAAAGATGGTTTGATGTTTTCACATTCTGCAACAACCTCTTGGCACCTTGTTCGAAATACACAACCCGATGGCGGATTAATCGGCGATGGTAGATCACCTTCTAGTAGATCCACATGCTTTTCACGTTCAAGATTCGGATCAGGAATTGGCACCGCTTGCATGAGCGCTTTGGTGTAAGGATGTTTTGTATGGTCATAAACATCTTTTTTACTTCCAAGTTCCATCACATTTCCCAAATACATCACTAAAACTCGATCGGAAATATGTTTAACCACAGCTAAATCATGAGCAATAAAAATCAAAGATAATCCCATCTCTTTTTGCAGAGATTGAAGCAGATTAATCACTTGTGCCTGAATGGAAACATCAAGCGCCGAAACAGGTTCATCGCAAATCACGACTTTCGGTTCCAAAATCAGAGCACGTGCAATGCCGATTCGCTGACATTGTCCGCCGGAAAATTCGTGCGGATAGCGATTAATGACATTAGGAAGCAGACCGACTTTCGTCATCATCGATTCTACTTTTTCCGTTACCTCTGCTTTCGTGAGCTTTGGGTAATGTGCTTTTAAAGGTTCCGCGATAATATCGCCAATCGTCATGCGAGGATTGAGCGATGCCAGCGGATCTTGGAAGATCATCTGAATATCTTTACGAAAGTTTTGCAGCTCTTTTTTATTCGCATGCAACATCTCTTTACCAAGCCAAGAGATAGAACCTTCTGTCGCCGGCGTTAAACCGATAATAGCCCTTGCTAAAGTTGATTTTCCACAACCCGATTCTCCCACAACGCCGAGGGTTTCTCCTTCATGCAATACAAAACTCACGCCATCTACTGCTTTGAGCTGATGGGGTTTTTCCCAAAAATATTGTTTCTTCTCTCGAATCGGGAAATAGACTTTTAAATTTTGAATCTCTAACAACGCTTTGCCGGCATTTGTTGCAGGAGTTTGCCCTAAAGATGTTTGAATGATTTCTGTCATGCCATCAGCTCCTTACGATTTCTAAAACACGCGCGCAAACGATCATTGCCGAAAGGCTCTAATTGCGGAATTTCATGACATTCTAATTCTCGCCAATCACAACGCGGACTAAAAGGGCAGCCTGCCGGCAAGTGCAGTAAATTCGGAGGATTGCCGGCAATGGCGTAAAGTTCCTCAGTATCGTGATTCAATGTGGGAATCGCTTTTAATAATCCCATAGTATAAGGATGGCTCGGCTCGTAGAAAATATCCTGAACGCTACCATATTCCATAGTTTTACCGGCATACATCACTAAAACTTTATCGCAAATGCCGGCAACTACGCCTAAATCATGGGTGATCATAATAATCGTTGTGCCAAAATCTCGTTTAAGATCATTCAAAAGCGCCATGATCTGCGCTTGCACTGTCACATCAAGCGCCGTTGTGGGCTCATCGGCAATCAGTAATTTAGGACGACATAACAGCGCCATCGCAATCATCACTCTTTGACGCATACCACCGGAAAATTCATGGGGATACATTCCCATTCTCTTTCTCGCTTCCGGCATTTTTACGGCATCGAGCATTCTGACAGACTCCTCAAATGCCGCTTTTCGCTTTAAGCCTTTATGAAATCGTAAAACTTCCATCAGCTGTTCGCCGACTTTCATATATGGATTCAAAGAGGTCATCGGATCTTGAAAGATAATCGCCATCTCTTCCGCTCGCAGTCGATTCAGTGCTTTTCCTTTCAGATTCAAAATCTCATTCCCGGCAAATTTTGCCGAACCGGAAATCGAGCCATTTTTGGCCAGTAATCCCATGAGCGCAAATGCGGTTTGAGATTTTCCAGAACCCGATTCCCCTACAATTCCTAATGTTTCGCCTTTTTGCAGAGAAAAATTGAGATCATTGACCGCCGTGACGATGCCATCGGGCGTTTTAAAAGTGACATTCAAATCTTTTACATCTAATAATAATTCACTCATGATTTCCTCCTATCGATCTTTTGGATCGAGCGCATCTCTTAGCCCGTCGCCAATAAAGTTGAAACAAAATAGCGTACAAATGAGAAATAACGCCGGGAAAATTAGTAACCAAGGCGCCACTTCCATTGAGTTTGCACCATCGGCTAAGAGCGATCCCCAACTGCTCATCGGTTCTTGCACACCTAATCCCAAGTAACTCAAAAAGGATTCGAACAAAATCATGCTCGGTACTAATAAAGATGCGTATACCACTACAACGCCGAGCACATTTGGCACAATATGCCGGAAGATAATACCGGGCATCGAAACGCCGGAAACTCTTGCGGCTTCGATAAACTCCCGATTTTTAAGGCTGAGGGTTTGTCCACGCACGATTCTCGCCATATCGAGCCAAGAAACCATGCCGATCGCTAAAAAGATGAGAAAGAGATTTTTTCCAAAAAAAGTGACAAGTAAAATCACAAAGAACATAAAGGGAAATGAGTTTAAAATTTCTAACAGTCGCATCATAAGCGAATCGACTTTTCCGCCGAGATATCCGGAAACAGAACCATAAAATGTGCCCATAATCACGGCAACAAATGCCGCCGAGATTCCGACTAAGAGGGAAATTCTGCCACCCACAGCAATGCGCACAAAAATATCTCGCCCGTTAGAATCCGTTCCTAAAAAGTGTCCCGATTCTCGATCCGGCGGATGGCTCATCATTCCCCAATCCGTGTGATCATAACTATACTCTGAAAAAAATGGTGCGAAAATCACAAAAAGCGCAATACAAGCCAACACGAATAGGCTCACCATCGCGGCTTTATTATGCATAAATCGGCGCCGTGCATCTTGCCATAAACTTCTGCCGGCAATATTCGTGCTTTCGGCAACATTTTCTGAAAAACTTTTCACGGCATCTTGTTGAGACTTTGGAATAACGTTCATCATCGCCTCCTAATAACGAATTTTCGGATCGATTACGGCATATAAAATATCCACAATCATATTGAATAGAATCGTTAAACCGCCGACCAAAATCGTCACACTTAACACCGTTGAATAATCTCGATTGAGCGCACCATCAACAAACAGCGTACCAATTCCCGGTAATCCAAAAATAGATTCGATGACCAAAGAGCCGGTAATAATGCCGACAAATGCCGGTCCTAAATAGGATAAAACAGGTAGAAATGCCGGTCTTAATGCATGTTTGAAGATAATTTTCGACATCGGCAATCCTTTCGCTTTTGCCGTACGAATGTAATTAGAATTCAAAACTTCGATCATCGAACTTCGCATAATACGCGCAATGCTCGCAATATAAGCAAGTGATAATGCAATCATCGGCAGAAGCATATATTGCCATTTTCCGCCGTACCAACCGCCCGCCGGAAGCCAATGTAACGTGATTGCAAAAATCAGAATCAATAATGGCGCCACGACAAAGTTCGGAATGACAACGCCGGTCATCGCTAAACTCATCACACAATAATCCCAAAAGCTATTTTGCTTCAGCGCCGCAATCACACCGGCAGTGGTTCCCACGGTAACGGCAACGATAAATGCCGCTAATCCTAATTTGGCAGAAGTGGGAAAGTGCGTCGCAATCAGCTCATTCACCGTATAATCCCGATACCGAAAAGAAGGTCCTAAATCTCCGTGAAGTAGCTGTTTGAGATAATCAAAATATTGCTCATACAGCGGTGCATTGAGATTATATTGCGCTTCGATATTCGCCAATACTTCCGCTGGCAACATTCGGTCGCCAGAAAATGGGCTTCCCGGTGCTAATCGCATCATAAAAAATGAGATCGTAATCAGCACGAGTAACGTTGGAATCGCTTCCAATACGCGCCGTAAAATGAATCGTATCATGTTCTATATCCTCGTTTGGCAATCTTTCGGCATCTCTCAGTAATCTCCATTCTCGTCATCAATCTTCATATTCGAAAAAATCGAAAGGATGAGTCAGGAAATACCCAGATTGCTTCTATTCTTATTGTGGTTGAGTAATTTTTAGTTCCTTCATCATAAGCTGAAATTTTTCAAGATTCTTAAAAGGAATCGATTTATCGTTATTTAGTCAAAAATTTCAAAAAAATTTCAAAAAAAATTCATATAGCTAGCACGGGAATTGAACTTTTGAACCCGATTTCTGGATAAAAATTACCGACCTTTCAGATATAGAGGATCAACATGTGAAAGACAAATTTATCCTGCACAAAAAAAGAGCTATTGCATCATACAACAGTTCTTTCTTCTTAATTCCTAATACCGAAACTATCAGTATAGGCAGGTATTAGGATAGATATGGGTAGATGTTTCTCACTAGAAAAGTGATCAATCGATACTGCTACACTTCCTGATGGAAATGCTTACTCTCAATCCACTCTTTGCGTTCATGGCGTTGATTACGCGCAAGAAGTTTGTTGAACACTTCCATCGGATCTTCCGGCGCATCCATATCAATTTCTTCAATGACGAAATCGAGAATTTCGCCATGTTCGCTCACTTCTTTCACTTCGATTTCCGGCACAACTAATTGTACTAATCGGCGAGTGTCGGCACTCATGGTTGTTTCACGAAGTTGGATCGGATTCATTTCCCCCAATCCTTTAAAGCGAGTAACCGATTTTTGACCTCGGCTATTTTCATGCTTTTTCAAAATCGCTTCTTTTTCCGCTTCATCGAGGGCATAAAAGACTTCTTTGCCGATATCGATTCGATAAAGAGGCGGAAGCGCCACAAATACGTGCCCCGCTTCCACAAGTTTTGGGAAGTGTTTCAGGAATAACGCGCAGATCAACGTCGCAATATGTAATCCGTCTGAATCCGCATCCGCTAAGATACAGATTTTACCGTAACGAAGTTCATCGAGCTTTTCATCATTAGGATCAACGCCGATTGCGACAGAAATATCATGAATTTCGCTCGATGCTAAAATCTCGCTCGTGGAAACTTCCCATGTATTAAGGATTTTCCCACGAAGCGCCATCACCGCTTGCGTATCACGATCTCTCGCTTGTTTTGCAGAACCGCCGGCAGAATCCCCTTCTACTAAAAAGAGTTCTGTTTCATTCACATCGGTGCTCACACAATCGGCTAATTTCCCCGGCAATTTAGGACCTTGAGAAACCCGTTTACGCACAACTGCTTTAGAGCTTTTGAGTCGGGCTTGCGCCGTAGAAATCACAAGTTCCGCAATCGCTTCTGCTTCTTCCACATGCTTATTGAGCCATAAAATAAAGAAGTCTTTAATCGCACTATTAATGAAACTTGCGATACTTCTTGAACTTAAACGCTCTTTCGTTTGCCCTGAAAACTGCGGTTCTTGCATTTTCACAGAGAGCAAAAAGTTCAAGTGTGAAAACGTATCTTCCGGCGTAATACGAACACCGCGAGGAAGTAGGCTTCGTTGTTCACAGAAATCTCGTAGCGCTTCGGTTAATCCCGATTTCAGTCCGTTAATATGCGTTCCGCCCAGAATCGTGGGAATCAGATTCACATAGCTTTCCGTCATTACTGGCGGACCTACTTCGCTCCAGGCTAAGCCCCAAATTACTTCTTCGCCATCGCCTTTGGATTCGCCGAAAATAATCTCTTTCGGTAAATAGTCGATCTCTTTTAACGCTTCATAGAGATACTCTTCAATTCCAGATTCATAACGCCAAACAGTCACTCGCTCTTCTTCTTTCGCATGTTCATCAATGAGCGTGATTTTCAAACCTGCGCATAGAATCGCTTTTGCTTTTAGAAGATCGCATAATGCTTTTTTGGCAATTCTCGGCGTATCAAAGTAGGTTTCATCCGGCAAAAAGCGGATTTCAGTACCGGTATTATTTTTACCAACCTGACCAATCACCTCTAAATCTGTTGCTTTGTAACCATCGGCAAACGTGATTCGATGAATCTCACTATCACGATTCACAATCACTTCGAGCGATTTCGAGAGCGCATTCACAACCGCAACGCCAACGCCGTGCAAACCGCCGGAGTATTGGTAGTTATCACTATTAAATTTTCCGCCGGCATGAAGCGTCGCTAAAATCAGCTCAACACCGCTTACGCCGTGTTCAGGATGAATATCAATTGGCATTCCGCGCCCATTATCTTTCACGCCGAGCATGCCATCTTTATAGAGCGTGACCGTCACTTCCGTTGCGTGTCCGGCAAGCGCTTCATCCACTGAGTTATCAATCACTTCTTGTAAAATATGATTCGGACGACTGGTATCGGTATACATTCCGGGACGTTTTCGTACAGGATCGAGCCCTGAAAGAACTTCAATAGAACTCGATGTATAGTGACTTTTACTCATAATGATTGACTCTTTTTATAAAAATTAAGAATAACTTTGTAATCTTGTGATCCGATTTTGTGATCTTTCTAATGCGAGTATCTCACAATAGATATGGATATTATTGAAACTACTTTAACTACTTTTCGAAACGATATTCGTTGAAACTCTATTCATTGAGTAACGCATTCTCTAAAATGCAAAACATGCATGATTGCCGGAAAAAATCGCCGGCATTTCTTTTG
Organism: Ignatzschineria sp. LJL83; assembly: GCF_054871845.1. Taxonomy (NCBI): domain Bacteria; kingdom Pseudomonadati; phylum Pseudomonadota; class Gammaproteobacteria; order Cardiobacteriales; family Ignatzschineriaceae; genus Ignatzschineria; species Ignatzschineria sp. LJL83. The sequence goes on along the minus strand of NZ_JBTXLY010000022.1, from coordinate 4,298 downwards.
CTTGTGCTTTTACTGTGATGCTTCTTCTCCGCGATCATAGCAGATATTATAAAGATCGAGCATTAAAGAACGTAGCGTATCGGCTAATAGATACGCATTCGACTGCGCTACGGCATTTTGATCTTCGCTCAATTCAAGTTTCTCTTGGAACTGATCTAAATAACGAACACGTTTTAAGATAAAATCATCGCCCAAAGAGAATGTGACGATATCTTCATAAGAAAGCCCGAGTTTTGTCACGCTCCAACCTTCACCAATATTGAGCTCAATCTCTTTTGAATCCATTGGAATCCCACGATAGCGAGCTGTTCCACCTTCATCTTTCGACAATTCTTTCATCTCGATTTCATCTAAGAAACCAAATTTTTCAGAAGGCAAACCGCTTCGTACCCAATCTGTCATCAAAAGCGGGATTTCTACTTGTGGCGCATAACCAACTACCGGCAATGAACCTAAGCTTTTTCTTAGTACTGCTGTCACAAGTGACGCTTTCTTTTCACTTGTGGCATCGACCACTAACCAGCCTTTCTCTTTATCGATATATGCCATCATCGAGCTCTGCTCAGGATAGATTTTTGAGATAAATTCATTGGTGATAATTTCTTCGAGTTCTTTATAACGAGCGCGATTCATAATATCAATATCATGCTCACGAGCACGTTTTTCAACGGCTGTTTGAATCGCTCTACGAGGAAGCTTTTTCAGCTCCATGCCAAGTCGAATAAAGTACGCATTGTTCATCTCTTCCACAAGACTTTCGCCTTGGGAAAATGCCGGTAACCAGCCATACGTTTCTAATTCATCTTGCCCACAATCTCGCAAGGGATATTGTGCAAGCATCTCTTCAAGCATGAAAGCATCGAACTCAATGGGTTCATCAAATTTGTAGATCAATATATTCTTAAATGGTCGCATCGTTTGAGAACTCCTTAAAATCAGAAAAGGGGATCTGCAATTCTATCCCCTTTCTCTATTATCATTATTAAATAGAAAAGATAATCGTTAATTCAATGAACGTATTATCCCCGCTATTTATATATCTGCTATTGATTATATCGCAAAATGATTGATTTAATCGTTGATTTATCTATTACTCTGTATCTTTACGAACCAATAACGCCATAGATTCAACATGTGCCGTGTGCGGGAACATGTCCATCACGCCGGCAGATACTAATTCATAAGCATATTCTTTCGTTAATACCGCAAGATCTCTTGCAAGCGTTGCCGGATGACAAGAAACATATAAGATTTTCTCCGGCGCTAATGCACCTAAATATGGCATCATCTCAATCGCACCTGATCTTGGTGGATCGATTAAAATCGCATCATATTTTTGGTTCATCCACGGTGCATCTTTCTGATCTTGTGTTAAATCCGCACAGTGGAAATCTACATTTTCAATATTATTAAATGTCGCATTTCGCCCTGCCCAATCCGTTAAACTCTTATCGCCTTCAACACCAATCACGCTACCTGCTTTCGTTGCCAGTGCGAGTGTGAAGTTTCCAAGACCACAGAATAGATCTAATACTTTTTCATCGCCTTTGAGATCTAAAAGATCGAGTGCTTGTTTGACCATCTTGTTATTCATCGCAGGATTTACTTGCGTGAAATGATATGGCTTGAAGTAAAGTGTCAGATTATCTAATAAGCTGTAATGCAATGCTTGATCAGAAGCACCACGTTCTGAAAGTGCGACAGTTGTGGATTCATTTCCAGGCTGAAGATAGATAATAAGATCATGCACTTCTTCAAACGCTTTTAAGATCTCGATATCTTCCGGCGTCGGTTCTTCTAGCACTCGAAAACTAAGTGCATGAGAATTGTCGCCCACCGCAACTTCAATCTGCGGTAATTTAGAGGCAATCGATAGCTTACCAATCATTTCAGAAAGCGGATCAATGAGTGAATCAATCTTCTTCTCCAAAATAGGACAACGATGCATATCGACAATATACGGTGTTAAACGCTCTCTAAAACCAACAAGCACACGTTCTTTTGCCGGCACATTTTTCACGCCTAAGCGCGCTTTAAAGCGGTAGTTTTGTGAATCGCCACGAAGATTTGGAAGGTGCTCATATTCAGTTAAACCTGCTTGTCTTGCAAGATTTGATTTCAATTGTTCTGATTTGAAATCAATCTGACGATCTGCATCTAAATGTTGTAAACGGCAACCACCACAAACGCCATATGCATCACAAAATGGTTCAACACGATCAGCGGAAGCTTTTAACACTTCTGTCGCTTGCGCTTCATCATACTCTTTTTTGACTTTCGTATAATTTGCGACAACTTCCTCACCAGGAAGTGCACCATCCACAAATATGACTTTCTCATCAATTTTGGCAACACCACGACCATCATGTGCTAAATCATGAATCGCTACTGTAATTGGCTCAGCAGGAACGCGATTGCGTCTGCCTCTTCCTCGTCTTGGTCCTCTACTCACAACTACCTCATTTATACTATTTTTTCGCAATATAGAAGTTTACCACATCCCTCTGAAAACAAGAAAAGCCCTACGGGTTCTTTCTACGCAAATCCTCTTTTCATAAAGAGGTAAGATAGTATTATCTTGTTAAGCATCCTTATATTAGAATAGGTTTCAACTTAACGTGATGTTCAACCTCAAGTTTTATCAAAAGAGATCTTATGCCTAATTCAACTGATCAACTGCTATTTTTTCCCTGTACAAGCTGTGGTGCTTGTTGCAAATATCTTCATCTTGCAGAAGAGTTAAAAGAGTTCGATCGAGGCGATGGTGTTTGTATGCATTTAGATGAAACAACAAATCACTGCGGGATTTATGAAACTCGCCCGGATATCTGTAATATTCAAACACAATATCGCTTACATTACAGCGATACCCCTTGGGCTGACTTCGTTACTGAGAATCTTCAAGTTTGTGAAGCACTACAACTCGATCAACAAGCCAAAGAACGCTTTGCAAAAAGTAATGCAAAAATTGAAAAACAGACACAAAGATAATTATCTCGTTAATGTAATCTACCAATCATAAAAAAAACCTTCCTAAAAAAACTCTAGGAAGGGTTTAGCAAAAGGGAGTTAACCTTTATAGGCAATTATTCACTAAGATCTGAATTGTTGTAAAGCTTCAATACGTTTATCTAACGGTGGATGTGTACTAAATAGATGTCCAAACTTTCCACTAATCCCAAATGCCGCAAACTCTCCTTCCAAATCTGCCGGTGCTGAAACTCGTTTCAGAGCATCAAGCGCTGCTGCCATTTGTGTATTTGAGGTAAGTTTTGCACCCCCTTCATCTGCTCGATATTCGCGATAACGGCTAAATGCTGAAGTAATCATACTCGCTAAAATTCCAAATACGATTTGTAAAATAAACGTCGTTGCAAAATAGACAATTCCCGCAAGTTCATCTCTTACCTGAGAAGCGACAACTCTTGCGATAATTCTTGCAAAGAACATAACAAAGGCATTGATGATCCCTTGTAATAGCATCATCGTAACCATATCTCCATTGGCCACGTGCGCCATTTCATGACCGATCACAGCTTCAAGCTCATCTTTATTCATCGCATTAATAAGCCCTGTATTAATCGCAACTAGAGAAGAGTTCTTCGTTGCACCTGTAGCAAATGCATTAGGATTGGGGTCTTCAAAGATACCGATCTCTGGCGTTTTAATTCCTAAAACCTGTGCTTGGCGAGTTACAACACCGACATACCATGCTTCAAATTCTGTTTGAGGAGTTTCAATAATATGAACACCCATGGAACGTTTTGCCATCCATTTAGAAAGCATGAGTGAAATAATCGATCCGCCCATTCCCCAAATTAAACAAAAAATAAATAGACCGGTATAAGTAGATGTTCCACCTTCAGGAATAATTCCTAAGAATTGTAACACTCCAAAAACAATAGTCATAATTGCCAAAATAGCAATGTTCGTCAAAACAAATAACCCAAATCGTTTGATCATTATTAATAATCCTAAAATATATTGAAATTCAAAAATGATTATATCTTATAACAATAAGTTATCAAACAATACATAGCTATAACGACATCCGAGAACCTCCTCTCTATCCAAGATCACTCCCAAATCTTTCAAGTGGTACAGGCTTTCTCTTTTCTCTTTTCCCTTTGCCTATTTTCCTCCAGACAAAGAAAAAGCCTCTAGTTCGTTAGAACTAGAGGCTTCTCAAATTAAACCCTGGGGGTGACCTACTCTCACATGGGATCTCCCACACTACCATCGGCGCAGCTACGTTTCACTTCTGAGTTCGGGATGGGATCAGGTGGTACCATAGCGCT
>NZ_JBTXLY010000021.1:0-22338 GCF_054871845.1 Ignatzschineria sp. LJL83 | reverse complement strand
TTCAAGGGTAAGATGTGAATAATGCGACATAATTCAACTCCGGGAAGGGATGGATAATGGAGCATTGTCACATCTTACTTCCGTTTCAGATAGTTAAAAAGTGTCGCACTTCATACTTGGATCTAAGCTGTTATTAGAATTCTTTTTACAAAGTTTTTTCCCCGATATTTTTAGGGAAATTTACTACTCACTATTAAGTTCCTTGAGACTCATTCCTTTTCGACATCAATTTTTTGCAATCACTTATCAGATTTTAACTTTAGCAACTTTTACCGGTCTTAGTTATTTGTTTATCCGCTATTATCTATACCGTTCAAATACCACTAAAAAGAGTCAAAGCAAGCAAAAAGAGTGGATGGGTGTTAATCTTTTTATCATTGTATTTTTCTTTTTCTATTTTTCTCAAATCCTTCTTATTTTTTACAGAAGTCTATTTATCCAAGACTTTTGCCAAAATTTCAGAAATGACTTATTCACAGAAGAACTACTCCAAAACTCCTTCCAATCGCTTTCGATTCCTCTGCAATCTTTGTATATGATTGGCCTATCACTATTACAAAATGCAATATTGCTTTTTCCTCTACTGTGGAGCTTGTGCCCGATATATAAGAATAGCGTTCATATCGATCTCAAGAAAAACATCATTGTCATTTTTTATTTTACGATGATATATGTTTTCATCACAGTTTTAATGCGGTCTATTTTTTCCGAAGCTTTCTGTACACATTTCCATATTTCATTCACGATACAAACACTCTTGTTCTTACAAAACTTTATTGCGGGAGCCCTGACTATTCTCTGCCTAAAAGTATTGAGATTTTCCATAAAAATGTCTTGATACATATCTCATGGAGAAAGCTCTACTGCTTTCCCTTGATGAATGCTCGTAATACACAGGGTTTTGCGGTACTATTTCCTTTACTATAAATTTACAAAGGGAATTTTTATCATGCGTTTATTAATTACTCTACTATTACCTTGGTTAGGATTTTTCACGATTGGTCGCCCTTTTGCCGGCATTATCTGCTTAATTTTGCAACTAACTTTCATTGGCTGGATTCCCGCGGCAATTTGGGGAGTTTATGCATTATCACAATATAATACTGACCAAAAAATCAATGCTTTTAGACGAGAGCAAGATTTCTAAAAATCTTCTGATACATATCATTCTTATAAAACAGAACATTGGGTAATCTTCAACATTACTTCACGTTCTGTTTTTTATTTACGTTTTTCATTTACAAATTTCAAAAACTCATGAAGGAATTATTGGTTATTCCAAAGTTTACTACAAAATCTGATTTCCCCTTTTTTTCAAGACAATTATCCAAAACCATGACTTTGACATAAAACCACTTTTCGTTTTCTATAAGTTCATGCATTTTTACCTATGTTATAGTGATTTGTCATTACGATTTTTTAGGCGATAACTGTATGCTTCTTCATCAATTTTGGCAAAAACTGATTCGAAAACCTCATAAGCTGTCTACGCTTTTAACATCTTGTATTTTATTATGGCTATTTGGTGCCATATTTTTAATAGGACTCTCTCTTAATGTCTCTTGGAGATTAGAAGAGCGAGGCGTGACCATTAATGAAATTGGAAGTTTACGGAAACAATCCTTTTATCTTCACAACTTATCCCAAATAGATGATATTCAGAAACAGCAGATAGAATACGAGAAATTCATCTCTATTTTAGATAAAATTTCTCTTTTTTCGGCCAAGGATTTTAATAATAAATCTCAATATCAAGTCTATTTAGCGCAATTAACTCAGATTAAAACTGTTGCTAAAGAGATTCTCCCTCATTTTAATCCCGCTATTAAAACAAATAATCAGCTTCCTTTTTATGAAGTAGAATATTTTGTTGAAGAGATCTCTAAATTAGTCGATATCATTGAAGATGATAATACCCGAAGCATTCTCTTCTTGCGTTGGTTTCAGGGTTTACTCTTATTGATGGCAATTACTTCTGCTATCTTTTCTTACTTTTTTCTCAGAAAATTAGTGATATCCCCTCTCAACCAATTAAATATTGGTATTAATGATGTTAAACAGGGAAAATTTAATCAATCTATAGAAATCACCGTCAATAATGAATTAGGCGACATTATTGCAGGATTTAACGAGATGTCCCGAGATCTTGCATATATGTATCAAGGCCTTGAAAAGCTTGTTGATGAGAAAACAGAAGAATTACAGAAAAAAAACCAAGACCTTACTTTCCTCTACAAAATTGCTTCTCTGCTTCAAAATAATCACACTATTGATCTCTTAGCAGAACAGTTTTTAGAAACGATCATCTCTTATAGTTATGCTGATGCCGGTACAATTCGAGTTTTAAATGCCTCGAAAAATAGCAGTGATCTTGTAACAAGTCTAGGTTTTAATAAAACTGAAATGACGCCTCAACATCTCTCACATTGCAGTCATCTTACAGAATGCTATTGCGGCATTTCTTTAACCCAACCTCAAAATGTTTTTCAAAAAAATATTCAGGATTTAAATACCGCTCAATTTTGCCAAGAAAATCACTTTCAACATTTAGTCAGCTTAAAATTAGCTGCGAATGAAGAGAGTTTTGGCAGTGTAAACCTCTTTTTTTCCCGAAAAGAAAAATTTAAACAAGATGATATTCATATTCTAGAAAATGCGACAAGACAACTTGGATTGATTTTAGAAAATCGTCGATTCGACCAATTAGAAAAACAGATGGCCGTTTTAGAAGAGCGAAATCTGATGGCGCAAGGTTTGCATGATAGTATTGCGCAATCACTCTCATTTTTGAATATGCAATCTCAACTGCTTACCAAAGCAATCTCAAACAATAACTTAGAGATGAGAGATCGAGCTTTGAGCTTCATAAAAGAAGGAATTCAAGAGAGCTATGATGATATTCGTGAGCTCCTTCTAAATTTTAGAGTGAATATGAATCCCGAGAATTTCGCAGATACGATCGTGACGCTTATTGAGCGTTTTAAACATCAAACAGACATTACGGTTCATTATGACTTTCTAGAGTTTGGTCGTGACTTCTCACCAGAAACGCAATTACAAATTATCTTTATAATGCAAGAAGCGCTCTCTAATATTCGAAAACATGCGGAAGCGACACAAGTGAATATCACAATCGAACAGCAACAAGCCAAGTTTATACTACTCATTAAAGATAATGGCATTGGCTTTGATGAAACTATTTTGAATCAAAAACAAGAAAATGGTCACGTTGGTACACTCATTATGAAAGAGCGTGCCCTCAAAGCAAATGGTACATTAACAATTACTTCTCAGCCTCATGAAGGAACTTCTGTTCTTCTTGAAATTCATCGTACTCATATTATTTAAAAGGAATGGGATATGCAGCCATCTTCTATCAAAGTGTTATTAGCGGATGATCATACGCTTTTTCGTAAAGGACTAGAATTTCTCATCTCTAGCCATCCTGAATTTGAAGTTATTGGAGAGGCAACGGATGGACTTGAAGCCGTAAAAATGACTCAACAACTCAATCCTGATGTCGTATTGTTAGATATTGATATGCCAATTATGCGGGGAATTGAAGCGCTACCGCTGATGATTAATCATAATCCTGATTTAACGGTATTAATGCTAACAGTATCTGAAAATAGTAAAGACTTAACAGAAGCCTTGCGATTAGGCGCTCGTGGTTTCTTGCTGAAAAATGTCGATACAGAATTTTTAGTAAAAAGTATTCATCAAGCATTAGAAGGTGATAATGTCTTATCCCCTGAAATGACCACAAAACTGATTCATAATCTTTGCGCTTCTACATTAGAAGATAGCCCCAAAAGCAATCTACATGAATCTCTTACTCCAAGGGAGAAAGAGATCTTATATTGGATTGTTCAAGGTGCTAGTAATAAAGTGATTGCTAGAAAGCTCGATATTACCGAAAGTACTGTGAAAGTACATGTTCAAAATACACTTCGAAAACTCGAGCTGACTAGCCGTGTCCAAGCTGCTATTTATGCGATGGAACATGGATTAGACACATTACCCTAACCAACCCATATAGATACCTAAACGATAAAAAAAGCTTGCGAAAATCAGGCATAAGATTGTTCTTATTAACCAAATAACTACAATATGCCATATTTTTACTGGAATTGAGGTTGCCAAAATACAAGGCACGGATCCTGAGAAAAAGAGCACGCTTCCAATAGAAGTCACTGCCGCAATATAACGGATCGATAAATCTGCTTCGCTCAACAAAATTGCCGGCAAAAACATCTCCGCTAATCCAGAAGCAATTTCTCCACTATAATTGCTCGCGCCTTCAATGCCGGTCATCCAAAGTGCGGGTTTTAAGACAATTCCTAACCATTCAAAAAGAGGGGTATATTTTGAAAGTACTAATCCCAAAAATCCAATGGCTAAGATAGAAGGTGCAACGACAGAAGACATTTTTAAGCCATCTTTAAAATTATCCCAAATGAGCTTTAAAATACTGCTATTAGATTCATATTTTTCAATGCCTAAAGATACGGCATATTGAAATTTTCCTTTTTCTGGCGCATCAGGCAAAGGATCTTTCGCCTGATTATCGAGTTTTGAAATGGGCGGAAGATAAACCGTAATGCTCGTGACTGCAAAGGTAATAATAAAAGTACTACAAAAGAAAAAGTTCCAAGAGCCCATTAAATCTAATGTTTTTGCCACAATAATCATAAATGTTGCAGAAACCGTTGAAAATCCCGTTGCAACAATCATTGCTTCTCTTAGAGAATATTTCCCTTCACGAAACACTCTATCTGTAATTAATAAACCGATGGAATAACTTCCGACAAATGAAGCAACCGCATCAATCGCCGATGCGCCCGGCGTTCTAAAAAGGGGTCTCATCAGCTTTTCCATAAATACAGCAACGAATTCTAATAAGCCAAAACCAATTAAAAAGGTTAAAGCAATTGCGCCCACTGGAATCAGTAATCCCACTGATAATGCCAATTTTTCAAATAAGAAAGGAAGCATATCAGGCTTCATTGCCCATTCTGGTGCGCTATCCGTAAGATACAAAATCGCTAGCACTAATCCACATATTTTAAATACAGAAAAAATCTGCTCACTGATAGAGCTTTTATACTTCCCAGTAATATAAGGCGAAAAAGCACCAAATGCCATAATTCCCAAAATAAGTATTAAGGCTAATGGCCGTAATTCATTTACTACAAAACCGGCAATATGATCTAACAGTATGGTTTCTTTGCCACCAATATCTATCGATACAAAAAAACTAATAATTCCAATTAAGCTTAAAAGCCCCATTTTTAGCAATGTAAATCCTGCCTTTTTGGGGGATAATTTCTCTTTTTTAATAGAAATATGCGCCATTCCTAAACCTCCTCATTCTTATAATTATTTAAATCAGCCTATCAATGTATATACATTTAGATGTTAACGTCAATACAATATAAGATTTTTTACAAAGAATGAGATGACTTGTAGGGCACTATCTCTAGTACTCCGAACGCCTACTTCTATGATTTACAATCTACTTTCAGCCTCCTAAAACATCCATATATGGAAATATATGAATTAAAATCTAGAATGATAGTGGCGTAACTAGCTAATAGTTAATAGCTAATAACTAAAAGTTAATAGTTAATATAAAAAAAGAGCAGATAAATAATTTACCTGCTCTTTCAATATAAGGTTTTATATTCTAAATAATATTAGAATTTAAATTATGACCGAATTAGATGTTAGCGCGACGGCTTGGACGACCTTCTGATCTTCCACCTTCACGTCTTGCTGGTCTTGCTTGACCTTCACGACGATCTGATCCACCTTCACGGCGAGCTGCGAAACCACCTTCTGATCTGCCACCTTCACGACGTCCAGCGAAACCGCCTTCTCTACGCTCAGATCTACCGCCTTCACGGCGTTCAAAACCACCTTCACGGCGCTCTGATCTGCCGCCTTCACGGCGTTCTCCGAAACCGCCCTCCCGGCGCTCTGATCTGCCACCTTCACGGCGAGCTGCGAAACCACCTTCTGATCTACCGCCTTCACGACGATCAGATCTTCCACGTGAGTTACCGCCTCTTTCGAAACGACCACCGCCGCCATTACCACGACCACGTCCGCCGCCACCGTTACCACGACCACGGCCTCTACCACCACCGCCGCCACGAACAGGTTCACGTTTTGGCTCTAAGCCCTCGATTACCGTTGCTTTAATTTCAAGTTGGATGAAGTTTTCAACCGCATCTAATAAACGCTTATCTTTGAAGTGAACAAATGTCACTGCCGTTCCTTCACGACCCGCACGACCTGTACGACCGATACGATGTACATAATCTTCTGCTTGACGTGGAACACCAAAGTTAAATACGTGAGTAATGGTTTCAACGTCAATTCCACGAGCCGCTACGTCTGTTGCTACTAAAATTTTGATTTTGCCACGACGTAAGTTATCTAAACAACGATTACGAACACGTTGTTGCATTCCACCGTGAAGATAATCTACTGAAACACCTAAATCACGAAGTTCTTCCGCAATCTCTTCTGTATCAATTTGTGTTGGTACGAATACAACCGCTTGGTCGATATCGGCATTTTCTAACCAATGGAACAACATTTTTTTCTGATGTTCACGGCCGTCAGCCCAATGTAAAATTTGTGTGATATTTTTGTTGATAGTGTCTTTTGGAGAGATCTCAACACGAACCGGATGGTTCATCATTCCTTCTGCTAAACGCATCACTTTTGGTGGGAATGTTGCTGAGAACATTAATGTTTGACGATTATTGATACAACTTCTGTGAAGTGTTTCTAAATCTTCTGAGAAGCCCATGTCTAACATTCTGTCAGCTTCGTCAGCGATAAAGAAGCTGACTTTGTCGAAGCTAATTTCTCTCTGTTTATAAAGGTCAATTAAACGACCTGGTGTTGCAACTAAAAGTGTTACATTTTGTAATTCGCGAATTTGACGACCATAAGGCATTCCACCTACAACCGTTGCCACGCGGAAATCACGATGACTTCCTTTTAATTGAATCGCTTCGCCGGCAACTTGAAGTGCAAGCTCACGTGTTGGGCACATGACAATTGCTTGTGGTTCCGGCATTGAGTAACGCTGATTGCGTCCACCGTTACGGCGATCTCTGCGACCATTATTTCTTTGTGTTCTCTCTTCGCCACTATTATCTTCAGATGCTTCAACGCCGGCATCTTTATCTGCCATAATTTGATGCAATACTGGTAATAAGAATGCCGCAGTTTTACCACTACCTGTTTGGCTTGAAACCATCACATCTTGTCCGCCCATTGCCATTGGAATAACTTTAGCTTGAACTTCTGTAGCAGTATCGTAACCCATCTTTTCAACGGCTGTGATAAGAATAGGATTTAAATTTAAATCAGAAAATTTAGACATAACTGTATTGACTCCATTAAAAAATGGAATTCCTTGTATATATGTAGGGGAATGCGCTTGAACATTCGATCAAAAGTTTCATCGACCGAATCTCAACTAAGTGTCAAGTACACTTATGTCATAATCTCAAATTATGAACCAACAGGGCGATGTGAAGCGAATATCATACGCCTTTTTCGAAGCTTTTCAAGTTATTTGTTAACTTAAATGAATTTGATCTAGCTCAATCTTAATGAAATAAATAAAATACCCTTTATTATCTAGATGTTGAAAACCATCTAACACATTAGAATATATTTTCAACATACCATCATAGAACTTTAACCTTGTTGATACGCTCTTCTATTGCAGAAAATCTACCCAATTTCTATCCTATTCTGGATTACCTAAACTAAGGCTTAAAAAAAATAGTTAAAAAATATGCGTATTACACTTTTCATAATACGCATATTTTTAATGTTGATCATTCATAGATAAATACTATCTTGCAACCTACTTGATCACTAGCGCTCTATTGATAACTACTATTTTTCATTAAGAGATCGATCTCTGCCCACACTTGATCTAAACGTTTTTCAGATACCGTGATCTTCGTTTTCATCGGTTGTGAGAAGAACGACACCGCCATTTCTTCAATCATCCAGCGATACTCTTCCAATAACTCAATCCGCTCTTCCCGCTGTTTAAAGAAAGCTTCCGCTTTTGTGTAATGATCCCAATGCTGATCAATTACGGCATTTTGCGCCGTATCGCGATTTACATTTTGCGGGAATCTTTCAATACGAAGTTTCAATGCTTCCAAAAATCTCGGCAATTCATTGCGCCACATTTTCGGCGTTTCGCTAATAAAACTTGGATGAATTAATCGATCCATTGCTTTTTTCACCCGTTTTTCCACCAATGCTTTATTCATCGGATGCAGTCCATTCAGTGCTTCTCGCACTTCTTTCACCGTTTCAAAGATTTTCACGATTAAATTACTAAGCTTCGTTGCATCTGCCACAATTTCTCGGCGGATTTTTTCCATCAGCGTATTAAAGTCTTGAGCATTTCTCGGAAGCACTTCCATTGTCAGCGCATCTTTAATAATCGCGCGCATTAAATCTTCTCGAAGTAGCTCTTCATTCCCCACTTGGCGGAACATTAACGCAAGCTTGCCAAATTGTGGCCACTGTTTTCGAAGGTATTTCACCTGTTCATTGAGTGCGCTGAGCATCAAGATAATCAACGCATCTAAATGCTTTTCAGAAGCCACATGCGCTCTATCAAAAAGCTGTTTTTTGAGCTGTAAAGGTTGCCCAGCGATGACAATTAATGCCGAATATCCTTTCAATTCAATGCCATTTCTCTTGAAGATTTCCTCTTCATCAATCTGCCAATCATCTAATGATAATGTTTGCACATGATTTTGTGAGGAACCATCATTTTCAGACGCTTTTAAAATGCCGGCATTTTGTGCCTTTGAAGATTGTGAAGATTTCAAAGATTTAGCCGATGTGGAATCCGATCTCTCTTGTGGAGATTTCCCTTTCTGATCAGACTTAGACTTGCCAAAGCTTTCTGCGAGTTTTTGGAAAGCATTTTCCGCTTGTCCACGAAGCTTTTTCGTAAGCTCCGGCAAATCTCGTCCTTCGGCAATGGTTTTACCACCGGTATCAATCACTCGCAAATTCATGCGCAGGTGCTTATCGAGTACTTCTTCATTGAAAAAGTGCGGTTCAATCTGAATGCCGGAACGTTTTGTTAAAAATTCCGCCATCTGAAAATAGAGATTGCCTTCGGCAAAGGTTAAAGATGCCGCCATCTCTTTTGCAACATCCGGCAATGGCACAAAGTTCCGGCGAAGCGCTCTTGGTAATGAGCGCATAATCTCTGTGATTTTTTCCGTTAATAACCCAGGAACAAGCCAATCTAAGCGTGTTTTTTCAAGAAGATTAAGCGCCGCAAGTGGCACCATTAACGTCATTCCATCATTCATAGATGCCGGATCAAAGAGATATACGGCATTTAATTTTAGTTGCCCAAAATTCACAGATGTTGGGAATTCATCGAGATTCAGCGCATCATCATTTTCTAAAATATCGTTTTGCGTAAAGATTAACGAATCATTATTCGTGCGATTTTTACACCACTTTTCTAACGTTGCAACCGAATAGATATTTTGCGGTAAACGGCTGTTATACCATTCAAAGAGCTTCCACTCTTCGATCAAGATATCGCGCCGGCGAGTTTTCTCTTCCATCTCGGCAACTTTTTCGATCGTCTTTTGATTACTACGATAGAAATGCGCTCTTGTTTGAATTTCTCCTTCCACCAATCCTTCACGAATCATGAGCTCCCGTGAAACTTGTGGCTCAATCGCACCAAAAGAGACAAGTCGTTTTTTAATAATGGCTAAGTTGAAAATCTTCACCGTTTCATATGCTGCCGCTTGTCCTTGTTGCTTGCTCCAATGCGGTTCCGTGTATTCTTTTTTCAGAAGATGACTACCTAGCGTTTCAATCCATTCTGGATTAATCGCTGCATTCATTCTTGCGTAAACTTGGCTTGTTTCCACAATTTCAAGCGCCATTAACCATTTTGGTGGCTTTCTAAAAAGGGAAGATCCCGGGAAGATTCTAAATTTACGACCATTTGCACCGGAAAAAAGCTTATCTTCGCCCTGCTCGCCGATCTGATCTAAAATTCCCACCAAGATTGATTGATGAATCAGATCACTACTAAAATTCGGGAAGCAATATTCTCCCTCTTTCATGCCGGCAGGCTGATTTTCAGGATTATTTTTTGGGAAAGGATTAAGCGGTAATTTAAGCTTCTGCATCACCGTTTTGAGCTGCTGATAGAGATCAAACCATTCACGCATTTTCATAAAGTTGAGAAAATGCGTTCGGCTCACTTTGCGCATCTGATTTTGACTCTCATCCTGCACTTTCCCTTGATACCAACTCCAGAGATTCAACAGCGCAATAAAATCGGATTGTTGCGCTCTGAAAATTCGGTGTTTTTCATCTGCTTGTTGCTGAAATTCGAGCGGGCGTTCACGAGGATCTTGAATCGACAAGCCGGCAACGAGCACCAATATCTCATGACCAACGCCTTGATGCGCGCCATGAATCATCATCGCTCCAAATTTTGGGTCAATCGGCATTTTAGCAAGCGTTTTTCCAAGCGACGTTAAACTGCCATTATCATTAACCGCTTTCAGCTCTTTAAGGGTTTGGAAACCTTCTCTAATTTGACGCATTTCCGGCATTTCAATAAACGGAAAATGTTCAGGATTTCCCAAGCGCAAATGCCCCATTTGTAAAATCACGGAAGCTAAATGGGTACGCAAAATTTCAGGATCTAAAAACTCCGGACGATTATTAAAATCTTCCTCGCTATAAAG
Organism: Ignatzschineria sp. LJL83; assembly: GCF_054871845.1. NCBI lineage: Bacteria > Pseudomonadati > Pseudomonadota > Gammaproteobacteria > Cardiobacteriales > Ignatzschineriaceae > Ignatzschineria > Ignatzschineria sp. LJL83. The sequence continues at coordinate 11,548 of NZ_JBTXLY010000021.1, read as the reverse complement.
GCGAATCGCAATCCCTTCAGAAACTCGACCACAACGACCTGATCGCTGATTTGCCGCCGCTTGTGAAATCGGTTCAATGAGTAAACTTTGCAGACGCGATCTTGCATTATATCGGCTCACTCTTGCAACGCCGGCATCAATCACATAGCGAATTCTCGGCACGGTAATCGACGTTTCCGCCACGTTTGTCGCCAAAACAATGCGTTTTTTTCCTTTCGGAGAGAAGATTTTATTCTGCTCTGTTTGGCTCAATCTTGAGAAGAGCGGTAATACATCATAATCTCGAAATTCTTTACGAAGCAGATCTGCCGTTTCTAAAATCTCTCGCTCGCCGGGAAGAAAGACAAGAATATCGCCCTCTTTCTCATATTGAAGCTCTTTCACCGCTTCAATAATTCCCTCTTCAATCTCAATCGGATCATTCTCTTCATCTAAATGCAGATCTCGATAGCGAATTTCTACAGGATATGTGCGCCCTGAAACTTCAATAATCGGCGCCTTTTTGGGTCCGCCAAAATAGTTGGAAAACTTCTGCGGATCAATGGTTGCCGAAGTAATAATGAGCTTGAGATCTGGTCTTCTTGGAAGAATATTTTTTAAAATCCCCAATAAGAAATCAATATTCAAGCTGCGTTCATGTGCTTCATCAATAATGATGACTTCATATTGATTTAAAAAGCGATCGTGCGTTAATTCCGTGAGCAAAATCCCATCGGTCATGAGCTTTAAAACCGTTTTATCATCGGTTTTATCATTAAAGCGCATCTTATAACCGACAAAATCCCCAAGCGGTGTTGTGAGTTCTTCGGCAATTCTCTCGGCAACAGAACGAGCCGCTAATCGTCTTGGTTGCGTATGCCCAATTAAACCACGTGAGCCTAACCCCATTTCCAAGCAAAACTTTGCAAGTTGCGTTGTTTTACCAGAACCTGTTTCCCCGCAGATAATCACCACTTGATGATCTCTGAGCGCTGCCATCACTTCTTCGCGCGCTTGATAGATCGGCAAATCTTCTTGGTAATTGAGTGCCGGGAAACGTGCTTTGATCTCATCAGTAATGCTTGCCGAAGTGACAATATCTGATTTTAGCTTTTCAACAGCTTCAGCTGCCGGCGATGCTTCACGCTTTAAACGGTTTAACGCCGTCTTTAAAGCATGCGTCTGTTTTGTCTGCGTAAAAGGTAAAAGCGCTTCTAATTGCGCAAGTTCATTTTTAATATCCATAAAACCTATATTTATTTAATGTCACAATGCGCTTTGATCCGCACTTGTTCGCTCTGATGATTACAGGGCTATTTAATTATTTTGTTACTCAGGTTACGAGTACCATTTTAATTCTTTCTTCACTCTTTCAATCTCAACTTATTCGGCTGTCATCGGAATTGTTGCAATCAGAATTAAGTGCTGAGAATTAATAATGTGGCGGCACTTCATCTTCGGCGCTCCACTGCTTTTCTTCGCTTCCCGGCATCTCTTTCACTTTCTCTATGAGTTGCTGAGAAACTCGCACTAAACGATCAAGCAATTCTTGCTGTTCAATGACCGTTTGATTGAGATTTTCGATGGTGTAATCATGAAATGCTTCTCGGCTCTCTAATTCTGTCACTCTTGTTGTAAGTTCTGCAATCTGCTCTTCGAGCGTGAAAGTTTTCTGACTCATTTGTCATTTCCCTTTATTGATAATGCGAGTAATTATGAGCATTATATCTGAAACCACACATGACGTTGCGGAAGGTTACAGATACAACCAACAAAAATTGTACGCAAAAAAGCCGAACTATTAGAAGTTCGGCTTTTCATATTTGGAGCGGGAAACGAGACTCGAACTCGCGACCCCAACCTTGGCAAGGTTGTGCTCTACCAACTGAGCTATTCCCGCAGAAGATGTAGGCTATTATAGACCGATTTTGCATTCTGTCAACGCCATCTATGCGCAATTAATAACCGCTTCATAGCTCTGTCAACATAATGTGCATTATGATCTTAAAAAACCGAAAAAGGAGCAAAAAGGAAGGATACTTCTAACTCGAAATTTTCAAAAGCATGTAACCATTTGAACCCGCGATGAATCAACGCCTGTTTTGTAAATAAAATTCTACAATTAATCTACCGTTAAACTTTTTACAAATAAGCTTGCTTACAAAACCACCACCCCTATAAGCATTTCATCATCATTTCGGCTTAGAAATTTTAAAAAGTATGAATAACAGCTGATAACTGCTGGCGCGAGATTTTCAAAAGCATGCAAACTTTCGACCCAGCGATGAATCAGCTCCTGTTTTGTCATTGAAATTTCACCAATAAAAATTTTACAAATAAGCTCGCTTACAAAACTATCTTTTAAACTACTTTGACTATAAACCTCGCTAAATTTCCGGCAAGATCAAACCTTCCCTCAAATCTGCATGAGAACCATTTGCACAAATCATGATTTGTAATATGATCATGGATTCAGCAGAATTTTGGCGAAGCTAGCTTTTAAAGCGCTTTACCATTAAAAACTGCGAAAATAACATAACTTTTAATTTTGAATTAATAGGAACAAGATTATGTGTCAATTATTAGGCATGAATTGCAATACGCCCACGGATATCGTCTTCTCATTTGAGGGATTTCGTCGCCGAGGCGGAGAAACGGATGTCCATGTCGATGGTTTTGGCATTGCTTTTTTTGAAGAAAAAGGCGTACGAATCTATCAAGATGACAGAGCTTGCGCCTCTTCTCCCGTTGCCGATCTTGTCAAAGCGTATCAAATCAAGTCTAAAAATGTGATTTCCCATATTCGAAAAGCGACTCACGGGCAAGTTTCTCTCGCGAATACTCATCCATTTATGCGAGAAATTTGGGGCGAATATTGGCTATTTGCACATAATGGTCATTTGAATGATCCAAAATCTCTCTTTGCCGGCAACAAACATCAATACTATAAAGCCGTTGGTAATACCGATTCTGAGCAAGCATTTTGCTATATTCTGGAACATCTTCGCCAAACATTCCCGGAAAAACCTTCAAAAGAAGCGCTCTTTAATGAGATTAAATCATTAACCCACAACATTCGTAATGCCGGCATTTTTAACTTTATTCTCTCAAATGGCGAATGGATGCTCGCACATTCAAGCACGCTGCTTCATTACATTATTCGTCAAGCGCCTTTCGGTGAAGCGCAATTGTTAGATGATGATGTCAGTATTGATTTTGCCGCTGTTACAACGCCGAAAGATCGCGTTGCCGTCATTGCGACATTACCGCTGACTTCTAATGAACATTGGGAGCAATTTGCCACCAATGAATTACTCATGTTTGAAGAAGGTACGGTAATTTTACAAGATAGCCCAGAACCAAAAACCTTTATGAGCATTGAAGATGCGTTAGCGCTCGCTTCTGCTGTAGGAGCTGCGGCAAGTAGCGTGATATAGATTTTAGAAATATAGAACTAGAATGAAAAAAGCCTGATGAAATTCATCAGGCTTTTCTATTTGGAGCGGGAAACGAGACTCGAACTCGCGACCCCAACCTTGGCAAGGTTGTGCTCTACCAACTGAGCTATTCCCGCAAAAGAGAATGTAATTATAGCCATTCAAAGCAAGATGTCAATCGCATCTCATGTAGGAATATTGCACAATGATATCTTTTAGATATTTCACTTAAAATACTTCGTGAAGATTCATCGATCTTTCTTAGTTTTTCTCGGATCTTAAATCTGCACAAATTCTCAATCCGCTTAACTTAGCCTCATATTTTCTGACATTCATTGATTTATTATGACAATAATTGTTCGACTTTCTAAAGTTTTTATCAAAAAGAGGATTTGCACATGGGACAAATTGATTATTCTCAAAATTTATCCATAAATAGCCTATAAACCCAAAATTATTAGCTCAAGAATTAAAATATTAAAATTAAACCCATGAAAAAAGCCTGATGAAATTCATCAGGCTTTTCTATTTGGAGCGGGAAACGAGACTCGAACTCGCGACCCCAACCTTGGCAAGGTTGTGCTCTACCAACTGAGCTATTCCCGCAAAAGAGAATGTAATTATAGCCATCTGAAACCAGATGTCAACTCCATTAACTGCAGGTATTTTACTCAACCAAACCCTATTCTTTTCCAAAAAATATACAAATCTTGAATTTTTTACGAATATAATCCAAAAGAAATCAATCAATAGCATTAATTATTAATATATTACAAATAAAATATTAATGGTTTGATTTTAAAGGATTTATAAATAATACGTCTGATTAGCTGAGCAAATACTCACCTTTTATTAGCGCTTTATTTCTAGCATCTCATTTATGAAACCCTTTAAACAACATACTCACAGTCATAAATTTAAACTTTCATTACGGATGTACACAGATCCTCATACAACGCAATGCACCCAAAAAGCATTGCCTACAAAGGCGGAGTATTTATTTAACATTACCGTAAATCCCATTTTATTTAGGAGGGAATCTTGACTCAATCCTGCACAGAAACTCAGCAAAAGCGACGCTTTAAAATGCCAAATCTCGGTATTCAAATTTTAATCGCTTTAGTATTAGGAATTATTGCCGGCATTCTACTTCATGATCATGAATCAAAAGTATGGATTATCGATAACCTCTTCTACCCTGCCGGTCAGATTCTCATCATTATGATTAAGATGATTGTCGTTCCTATCGTCATTTCAACACTGACAGTTGGCATTGCCGGTGGAGAGAGCACCAAAGACCTTGGAAAAATGGGTCTTAAAACGATTCTTTATTTTGAAATCATTACCACCATTGCCATTATTGTAGGAATTGTCGCAGCAAACATATTCCAACCTGGAAGTGGCTTAGATATTAACACATTGGTGCAAGCTGATATCTCAAGCTTTAATAATACCATCGAAGAGATGTCAGATAGCAGCCGAAGCCCTTTTGTCACAACGTTGCTTTCGATTTTCCCTAGCAATATTTTTGCAGCAATGTCGAACAATAACAGCATGCTTGCCGTGATCTTCTTCTCTGTACTATTTGGACTGGGTTTAGCATCATTACCTAAAGAGCAAAAAATGCCAGTAATCGTAGTATTACAAGGAATTTCTGGTGCAATGTTTAAAGTGACCAACATGATTATGCGCTATGCACCGATCGGTGTTTTCGCACTAATTGCTACAACGGTTGCAAACTTTGGCTATGAATCTCTAATTCCACTACTTAAACTTGCACTGCTTGTATATGGCGCCATTGTCTTTTTTGCCGTAGTCGTTTTAGGCATCGTTGCATCTATCTGCGGGCTCAATATCTTTACACTATTAAAAATTTTAAAAGATGAACTCATCTTGGCATATACCACGGCAAGTTCTGAAACCGTTTTACCAAGAATTATGGAGAAAATGGAACGCTACGGCGCACCGTCAAAGGTTACCGGATTTGTGATTCCTATTGGTTACTCTTTCAACCTAGATGGCTCCACACTCTATCAAAGTATTGCCGCAATCTTCTTAGCGCAAATTACCGGCATTGATCTTTCCATTACCGACCAAGTCATCTTAGTAATTACATTAATGCTTACCTCAAAAGGCATTGCCGGTGTTCCTGGCGTTTCCATTGTCGTGTTACTTGCAACCATTGGAACTGTAGGTATCCCTCTTGAAAGCGTTGCCTATATTATCGGAATTGATCGAATCCTCGATATGGCAAGAACTGCCTTAAACGTTGTGGGAAATGCATTAGCGGCGCTTGTGATTGCAAAATGGGAAGGCGTATTTGATGCCGAGAAAGCGGCGAACTACTTCAAAGAGAATCAAGATCTAGAATAGACAAAATGATTAAAGACAAAGATAATAAAAAACCTGATTACATTGTAATCAGGTTTTTTATATTTGGAGCGGGAAACGAGACTCGAACTCGCGACCCCAACCTTGGCAAGGTTGTGCTCTACCAACTGAGCTATTCCCGCAGAAGATGTAGGCTATTATAGACCGATTCTCTATTCTGTCAAACGTAAAACAGCACAATTAATTACCATTTTGCAACGTGCAATTCACATACTATTTTATCTCTCTGTATTTACATTTATTTTTCTCTAATCTGCATTTAACACCGGCATTAATTCCCTCTGTAATGCGATAAAATTTCACTATTTACGATATACTATTCCCTTTAATAAGGTTCCATCATGATATTTGTGGCTCGCTAAAAATACATTTTAGCCAATATTCAGTCACAAATGGATGCCATAAACCCACATATTAGATTGCTGCATATCACGCTATAGGATCTTTATGCTACCAAAATCGCTTCACAATATTTTTACTGCACTATGCTTGATGATGCTGCTCATCATCTCGTCACTCGCACACAGCCAAACGTTGTTCAACCAATCTCAAGGAATTACAGCGCCCTCCTCCATTGGTTTAGATCCTTCTAATTTATTGCGCCCAACTGAAGCATTCATTCCGGCAATTCATGTCGATAATGCAAAAACAGGCGAATTAGTGTTGATGTGGGATATAAATCCTGATTATTATCTCTATAAAGATAAGATCTCGATGAAGCTTAAAAACAGCAATGGAGAGCTTGAAGAGATTACTCTTCCTAAAGGGATTGATCATGAAGATGAATTCTTTGGCAAACAAGAAATTTACGATAGCGCGCTCATTATTCCTTTTAGCATTCAAAATGCAGATAATATTCATACGGCATATTTTGAATTAGAAGCTCAAGGCTGTGCAAAAAGTGGCTACTGCTTTGCACCGCAAACTTATGAGATCTCTGTAGAAATTAATCCGAATGTTGATCCCAAAAATGATCAATTTCATGCTGATGTCGAAATAGAAGAGATCCCAGAAATCATTGCAGAACATGATCGATTATCTCAATATTTAGCCGAAAACGAATATCTTGCCATCCCCCTATTTTTCGTTTTAGGACTACTTCTCACTTTTACGCCATGCGTGTTACCAATGCTTCCGATTCTTTCCGGCATTTTAACAAGAAGTGGTCATTTATCACCGAGAAAAGGCTTCACAATTTCTCTTGTCTACGTCATTCCCATGGCACTTGTTTATACAATTGCCGGGCTTCTTGCCGCTTATTTCGGGAAAGGTTTAGCAGGATTTTTACAAAATGCATATGTGCTTATTGGTTTTGGAAGTCTCTTTATTCTGCTCTCTTTAAGTATGTTTGGGCTTTACCAAATTCAGATGCCGGCATTTATTCAGACGAAACTGAGCAATCTCAGTAACAAGCAATCGAATAAAAGTAGCTATGCCGGAACCGCCATTATGGGAATGCTTTCGGCACTCATTGTGGGTCCTTGCGTGACAGCACCACTCATCGGTATTATGACGCTTGTGGCACAATCTCAAAATTACTTTTTAGGGGGCGCTGCGCTCTTTAGTATGAGCATGGGAATGGGCATTCCACTTCTCATTCTCGGCGCTTCTTCAGGGCATTTACTCCCGAAAGTAGGTCCTTGGATGGATAAGATTAAAGTACTCTTCGGCTTTATGCTCCTCGGGCTTGCCGCATACTTTATCGGCATGACACTTCCCAACTATTGGGAAAAAATGCTCTATGCCACAATCTCCTTTGCGGCATTTATCTGGCTCATTGTTTCCATTGTTGAAAGCCAAGGGAAAATCCGCTATTTCTTCGGAGTGCTTGCATTAGGAACAATGATTTTCGGCATGCAATCCATCAATGATTCCACAAGAGTCATCGAAACGGCGCAGTTTACGCCCATCAAAGGAATCTCTGGCTTAAATGAAGCGTTATCTAATACCAATGGTCGCATTACAATGCTCGAATTCAATGCTGATTGGTGCGTTGCTTGTAAAGAGATGGAGAAATATGTATTTAGTGATCCTGAAGTGAAAGCAAAAATGGCTGAACTCAATCTACTTGTGAGCGATGTTACAAAAAATGACGCTCAAGATCAGAGATTGCAAGAGCACTTCAATATTTTTGGTCCGCCGGCAATGCTCTTTTTCGATAAAGATGGGAAAGAACTGCCGAATCTACGAGTCATGGGAAGCGTGCCCAAAGAAGATTTCTTGAGACATATTCAAGTTATTATTGAGCATTACCAAAAATAAGAGAACTCAAAAAACTCAGAAAATGCTGTAGATTGATCACATTAAAAAAGCTCAAGGAGATGCTGTAGATTGTTCACATTAAAAAAGCTCAAGGAGATGATAAATCTTCTTAAGCTTTTATATGAATGAGTGTTTTAACCATCTGCGTTACGCTATTTTCTACATTGACGCCATTCCAAGTGTTGCAAACATTCCAACCATCAAAAATAGCAGTAGAATCACACCAATAAAGCTAATCACTGTTCCGGCAATTGCAAATCCTCTTGGCGCTTTAAATAATCCAATAATGGATAAAACGACGCCGGCAATCCAGCAGATAAACCCTAAGAAAGGAATCCAACTCGTAAAGATTGCGATTATCGCAAAAATAAAACCAATTAAGCCCACCGTATTACCATTGGGAGCTGCTTGAATATAATTATTTACAACAGTTCCTTGCCCCTGATCTTGCGAACTATTAGAGCTTGGATTATTTTGGTTTTCGTTTTGATGATTTGACATAACTATTTTCTATTAACCTCTATATAAAAAAGAATCACTAATGCTTCATTAAATTTTTAGATTTAATAGATCATATATTTTTTTAATTAAAGATCAAGGTAGCTTTTCCGAAAACTATGAAAAATTATCTTTATCTCCTTCAATTGGTAGATCTTTTACAAATCTATCCTATTTTAACTCGCCCTCTGGATGATCTTTTCTAAACAATTCCCACTCATTCATAAAAGTCCCATCTGGAAAATGACAATAACCAACATTATTACTCAAACGAGATTCCCCTCCTATTTTCTCGCAGTATTGACTCGCTGGATTTGCCATATTTAACTGCGGTGTTTTTGAGTTTGTAGAAGTAGTACCACAAGCCGTCACGACTACGCCCAACATCATGATTAATACAATACGCATAATCCCTCTCCTTATTTAGGATTCAATCAAAGATTGGTTCAGTATATTAGAATACTGACTGATTCAAAGATAAATTTTTTCTTGATACAAATTTAATAAATACTCATCCTATTTACTCCGGTATTTATTTAGCTGTTTTTGTAAAAAATGATAAAGTACCAATGTAAATCTCGATATTAAATCGATCTTCTACGGATAAGCCTTAAAAATTGTTACGACTATTTAACATGAAAAAAATCTACTTTCTGGTTACTTCTCTCATCCTACTTCTCATCTCACAGCTTTCAGCTCAAGAGATCTTATGCGTTCAACACCTCAAGAAAGATCATAGTTGGGGCGGTCCTTACAGCTTGCCCTTTATAACGATAAAAGGGGATTCTTTAAATGAAGCGATTAATAAAAAGAGATATACTTCAAACCAATATTATGCCGTTACCACTTGGCCAAATGGCGGATATAGCGTATTTCCAATTCCATTTGGCGATACCGTTAGCCCTTACAGCTATCAAGAAGTCAAAGATCAAAAACAGCGCCAATATCGCATTCGAGATGCCAAATATGTGACTTCTTGCCCTAAATAACTTTTTTAAATAGCTTCTACAAAATAGAATAGCCATCCCATAAATCCGCAAATAACAACGGCTAACCATGGCGGCATATTCCAATATTTAAGCGCAATAAATACGATCAATGCTAACGCAAAATCTTTGGCATCAAAAATCGCACTGACCCAAACAGGCTGATAAAATGCTGCTAACAAAACCCCTACAACCGCCGCATTAATTCCCATTAACGCAGACCTTGTTCGTTGATGATGTTGTAATTTCCCCCAAAATGGCAATACACCCATAACCATCAAAAAAGAGGGGATAAAGATTGCAATCAGTGCAACCATCGCACCTATCCAACCATTAAAACCAGATTCTACAATCGCACCAATAAAAGCCGATAGCGTAAATAGTGGCCCCGGAACTGCTTGCGTTGCTCCATAACCTGCTAAAAACAGATCATTATCCATCATGCCCGTTGATACAAATTCTGTCTGTAACAATGGCAAAACCACATGACCGCCTCCAAATACCAAAGAACCTGTCCGATATAATATATTGACCATTTCGAGCATTGTGCTTGGAAAGAGCATTGTTATTACCGGCAATGTCACAAACAAAAAGGCAAATAGCAAGAGCCAAAAAGCTCCCATTTTTTGAGAAACAGGCATTGTAAGCGTCAAATTTTTCTCCATACTTTCCGGCTTGAAAAATAAGATTCCAATCATACCGGCAATCACAATCACTAATAATTGCCCCAAAATTGTTGGCATTATTAATAAAAAACACGTTGTAATTGCCATTAAAGTAATCCGCGAGCGATCAGGACACAAGCTCTTCGCCATTCCCCATAAAGCTTGCGCAACAATCGCAACGGCGACAATTTTCAAGCCATGCAATACGCCATCTGAAACAAAGTCTTTATAAGTTGTAATACCTAGCGCAAAGAGCGTCAACGCAATCGCGGACGGCATTGTAAATCCAAGCCATGCTGAAATTGCCCCTTTATATCCCGCTTTTAAAAGCCCAATGGCAATTCCCACCTGACTACTCGCCGGTCCCGGAAGAAACTGACAGAGCGCCACCAAATCCGCATAATGTGCATCACTCAGCCATTTTCGTCTTTCAACAAATTCATCCCGAAAATATCCCAAATGCGCAATCGGCCCACCAAATGATGTGAATCCCAACTTCAAAAAAACCATAAACACTTGCCAAGCAGAAACCTGCAATGACGGCTTAGCAACTTCATTAGACACAGGCATGCTCCAATTCATTCAAAATAGGGAGGATTATAGCGGATGAATGTGACAGGAGTGTGAAAATAAATTTATTTTGAGATAGGAAAACTATTTCATGATAATCAATCGTTTCTATATTGATTTCTTTTTCTCCAAAAAAAGCTCACTATTTAGCGAGCTCAATACAACCCTATTTAAGTTCTATAGTTGTACGTTTAAAGGAAACATGGTTTTTAAATATTTTTTCAATAAACACCCCATAAATAATCGTCGTAACTATAAAGCTAAAACCAAACATTCCTAAAAGAATATAAGGAGCAGTACCACCTCTACCAATTTCATGAACATTAGTATTAGGATCCAACATACCAAGCCACATACCTACGTGAGCTAGTCCAAAAAAAGAATAATAAGTTGCCACACAAACCACCGCCAAACAAATTATGAATACCCACCAAGGTGCTCCATATTCAATCTTAGCGTGGCATCCTTTACAAACTTTCGCTCCGTATTTTATATCATCCAAGCAAATACCACATTCCATCATACTTCTAGCCATAATAAATCCCTTTATATGAAGAAATAAGACATGATATGTCAATAAATGTTTATTTCAAATAATAGCATTTCTTTTATTTTCATTTATAGGATCCAATAAGGGTCTGTTGAACATTTGAAATAAAAAAATAGAGAGTTGTAAAATGTAATCGCCAGAAAACAATACAAACTCTCTATTTTATGCCCCAAACATTACTTAATGATCAGCTTTGGTTGAAGCTAAAGC
>NZ_JBTXLY010000020.1:0-22390 GCF_054871845.1 Ignatzschineria sp. LJL83 | reverse complement strand
GCTTTAGCTTCAACCAAAGCTGATCATTAAGTAATGTTTGGGGCATAAAATAGAGAGTTTGTATTGTTTTCTGGCGATTACATTTTACAACTCTCTATTTTTTTATTTCAAATGTTCAACAGACCCTAATATAGGTGAGATGGGCGTAAATTTTCTTTTATTGTAATTTGTTGATTTTATGTTTTGTTTTTAGTGATCTAAAAATAAGAATGAAAAATTTGAGTGATTTTTTCTCATAGACTTGAGAAGCAGATGCTGACCTTGTAATATAGTTCTCCTTGATTCGGGCGAAACAGAAAGTATGGATCGCACATATTAAGTAATGCCGGCGTGGTGGAATTGGTAGACACGCTACCTTGAGGTGGTAGTGCGTAACTGCGTCCCAGTTCAAATCTGGGCGTCGGTACCATATTTAAAAACCCTAACTTTTCGAAGTTAGGGTTTTTTATTGCTTTTTGTAAAGGGTATTTTTTCTATTTTAAGTGTTGCTAAATAGATTGTGATAGTTAAGTTGATGAGTTGAGTTAAAAACTGTTCCTGCTAAAACTTCTTCTTTTAAAAAGTAAGGAAGATTCCTGGCTCATACTCGCTAGTGAAGTTGCGATGGTTTTACTGTAAAAATCTACGTCATTTAAATGAGTCTTTATCTTTTAATATCTGTTGGATCCCTGATGTTCGGAAATTTCTACTATTGTTAGAGATCTTGAGTGATTTACAAGGGGGATAATTTGCGATTAAAAAGAGAAGATCGGTTGTTTTTTACGGAGCAAATGTCTTTATTGCTATTAGCGGGTGTGCCGATTATTTCCGCTTTAGAATTGTTGTTGGAATCTAATCATAAAAAAGCATTAAAGCGCATCTTGGAAAAATTAAAAAGTGAAGTATCTAGTGGGGCTTCTATTTCTTCTGTTTTAGAGTTCTTTCCGAAGTCTTTTTCCTCTTTGTATATTGCGCTTATAGCAATTGGTGAAGCCTCGGGGAAGTTAGCTGATGTTTTTGTTTATTTAGAAAAAATTGAAAAGCAGAGATTGCAAGCAATAGCTTCTATTAAGAAAGCACTAATTTACCCTGTGATGGTATTGCTAGTAGCAATCGCTGTTTTGGTGTTTATATTAATGGCTGTGGTACCTACATTTGAGGTGCTTTACCAATCAAGTGGTGTTGAGTTGCCGGATATTACCCAAAAAGTGATAGTAGCTTCTCACTTTTTGTTATCGAGTAAGGGAAGAAATATTTTTTTACTATTAATGGGAATCTTGTGGGTGATAAGGGCCTTTTTTCGCCGGAAAAAATGGTTTAGGAGATTTGTAGATCGCATTGTTTTGAAGCTTCCTATTATTGGTAGTATTTTTTTGGAAAATTTTAATGCGAGCTTTTCTGAAATTTTGAGCGTGATGATTCGTTCGGGGGTACCTTTAGTGAAGGGAATTGAGCTTTATAGTAAAGGGGTGGGGAATACCTTTATTTGCGATCAGTTATTGGCGTTGAATGAAGGCTTAAAGCGGGGAGGATCTTTTCATCAAGGGGCAAAAAAGAGTGGGATATTTTCAAATGTTTCTTTGACTTTGATTTCTGTAGGAGAGGTTGGTGGAACTTTAGCGCTTGTTTTAGAGCGGTCAGCAGAGTATCACGCTGATATGGTTACAAAAAAGGTAGGAGCTTTTATTGCTTTAATAGATCCGCTTTCTATGGTGTTTATTGGTTTGGTTGTAGGTGTTATTTTGGTGGCTCTTTATTTACCAATGTTTAGCATGGGATCAGCGATTTAGAGGGTAGATGAGTATGCTAGTGCTTGATCTTTTTTTGATCCTTACTTTTCCGGTGGTAGTTTTATCTCTTTTTTATTGGCTTTGGGTCATACGGATTGAAGCTAATGTTAGATCTAGAATGATTGATAGGCAGAGATCTATCCAGAGGATATATTGGAGCGATCATTTTGCGAAAATGTATCGATTTTACGGTTTAAAAATATTTTTCTTTGGGTATTGTTCTCTCCTATTTGTGATGTCTTGTTGGTATGGGGTGTTGAAGTTCTATGGGGTGTCACAAATATTATTTGTAGATGTAGTATTTTTAATATCGGTTATTGTCTTGATGATGTTTGATACTCGATATTATTTATTGCCAAATCCCTTGGTTTATCTATTGCTGTGGTCTGGAGTGTTGATGTCTCTTTTGGGTTATGGCTTAATTTCATTGGAAATCAGTATTCTAGGGGTTGTTTGGTTGTATTTAATAATGTGGGGGGTCTCTAAGGTAGGGCGACTGTATTATAGGAAAGAAGCTTTGGGGCGCGGGGATTTTAAGTATGCCGCAGCGATCGGTGCTTGGATTGGTGTAGATTATATTTCTGTATTTCTCTTTTTGAGTGCTAGTCTAGGAGCATTATATGGAATAAGCATGCAATATTTTGTTATTGAAAAACAAAGGGAAATTATCCCTTTTGGCCCTTTTTTAGGATTTTCAGGTATAATCATTTACTTTCTTTTAAAGTTGTTCTGAGAGTATTTTGCCGTTTTTATGGTCAATGGTTTCCTGTTTTATCATTCCGCTGGAGGGGTAAAAGAAGACCTCCTAGGGTAGAGATATTATGAAAGAGATTAAGAAGCGGGATGTGAAGCTGGTTCTATTAACGGGTGGTATTGCGAGTGGGAAGACATTTGCCTCGGACTATTTGGGGAGAAAAGGGGCTGTCGTGATTGATACAGATATCATTTCCAAGCAGCTGACTTGTAATGATAATGATTTGGGTGTCGAAACGTTGCAAGAAATCAAGGATGCTTTTGGGGGAAGTTTTTTCACGGATCAAGGTGAAATGGACAGAGTTAAAATGAGATCTGAGGTTTTTAATAATTCCTTCTCTAAAAAGACGTTAGAATCCATATTGCATCGAAGAATCTATCAAGAAGTAGAAAGGAGAATGACAGAGTTATCTGTTCCAGAATACGGCTTAATCGTTGTACCTGTGATTAATAAAGATTCGGCATATTTGAAATTGGTAGATGAAGTATTAGTCATTGAGGTATTTGAGGAGTTGCAGTTACAACGCCTAATGGCTCGTGATAATATTGATCAAGATCTGGCGGAGAAGATTATCAATTCTCAAATCTCAAGATTAGATCGAAGAAAGCTTGGGGATTATATTATTATTAGTCAGAATAAAGATTTTGTAGAAAAACAATTAGATAAGCTTCATAATTCTTACTCGAAAACATCGGTAGATAAAAGCGATCTCAATAAGAATGGAGAAAAAGAATGATTTATGAATTTCCTCTCACAGAAGGAATTAGACGTTTTTTAAGAATCGAGATGCTTGCAGAACAATCTTTAGCATATATCGAGCAGGATTCAGAATATAGCACAATTGCAGCTGTGCGAGCTCTACTCGATTTGGTTTCTTTAGTATCGAAAAATGATACAAAAATTGAGCTTATTAAACAATTAGATCAAGTCATGATGACGGAAGGGTTGTCCTCTGAAGATAGAGAGAAAGCCGTTGAGCTTAAGGGGATTTTGAGTCGTCAATCTTTTCGTATTTATGATTCCATAAAAGAGAATGTTTTTTTAAATACATTGCGTCAACGATTTGTAATTGTTGGGGGAATTTGTGCATTTGACCTGCCAGTTCTTCATAACTGGTTGAGTATGCCTTTTGAGACGCGTAAAGGGCACTTTTATGAATGGATGAAAGTTATCGATAATGTCATGGATTCTGTTAGATTTGTCTTGAAGTGTATTCGCGAAGAGAAAGTATCGGAAGAATGTGTTTTTAAACATGGGTTTTATTATCGTTCTGTAAAATGGCGAGCGAGTTTACTAAGAATTGATATGAGTAATTACAATTTTTTCCCAGAATTTAGTGGGAATCGACATCAGTTGAGTATTCGTTTGGTTGAGCAAAACTCTCCATGGGATCCACCCAAACAGGTAGATGTGGATTTAGCCGTGCAAGTAGAAATTTGTGGATCGTAATAACTGTTTTTTAGATAGTGAAAATTTCTCGTAGCATGGGATTTGGTCAATATTTCGTGTATTAATTGTGTTATTTGATAGCGGTAAGCGTTAAGTATAGGGTATTCGGTATATAATCAATCGGTATGTCAGTAATAATTATTTATGTTTATGGATTCGTTGCAGTGAAAGATAAGCATAGGTCATTGATTGTAAGATAATAAAGCCAAGCGTTTGCAAGGGCTGAAATAATAGTTGAATAGAGGAATTACTATGAGTTTACAAGGAAAAGTCGCATTAGTGACAGGTGCAACACGTGGAATTGGTAAGGCAATTGCAGAAAATTTAGTGCGTGATGGAGCATTTGTCTTTGGAACGGCGACTTCTGAAAAGGGTGCTGCAGCAATTTCT
Organism: Ignatzschineria sp. LJL83; assembly: GCF_054871845.1. Classification (NCBI taxonomy): domain Bacteria; kingdom Pseudomonadati; phylum Pseudomonadota; class Gammaproteobacteria; order Cardiobacteriales; family Ignatzschineriaceae; genus Ignatzschineria; species Ignatzschineria sp. LJL83. Next base: position 18,028 of record NZ_JBTXLY010000020.1, on the reverse strand, counting down.
GAGTATCTTGGTGATAAAGGTCAAGGTTTAGTATTAAATGTAACGGATCAAGCAAGTATTGAATCTGTGCTAGAAACAATTGCTAAAGAAAAAGGTGCGCCTAATATTCTTGTAAATAATGCCGGAATTACAAAAGATCAGCTCTTAATGCGTATGAAAGATGATGAGTGGAATGATGTAATTTTAACCAATCTTACAAGTGTTTTTGCGTTATCAAAAGCCGTTTTAAGACCGATGATGAAGGCGAGAAGTGGACGCATCATTAACATTAGTTCTGTCGTTGGAATTACAGGTAATGCCGGACAAACAAACTATGCTGCTGCAAAAGCGGGTGTGATTGGCTTTACTAAATCAATGGCAAAAGAAGTGGGATCTCGTGGAATTACAGTCAATTGTGTCGCTCCAGGATTCATTGATACGGATATGACTAAAGATTTGCCAGAGTCTGTGAAAGAGGCTTTATTAACAAATATTCCATTAGCAAGATTGGGTGAACCTGAAGAAATTGCGAGCGCTGTTGCATTTTTAGCATCAGAAAAAGCAGGCTATATTACAGGGGAAACGATCAACGTTAATGGTGGTATGTTGATGGACTAATTTTTTTTTATTAGTTATAATTGCTGTTGTATTAATTTTGGTGAACTGTTAATTCAACAGTCGTTTTTTTAGTACAGAATTGGCAAAGGCCATTTTGTTTTAATAATTTAAGGATTTGAAGTTATGAGCGACATCGAAACACGAGTCAAAAAAGTAATCATGGAACAACTTGATGCTAAAGAAGAGCAAGTTGTGAATTCAGCATCATTCGTTGATGATTTAGGTGCAGATTCACTTGATACTGTTGAGTTAGTAATGGCTCTTGAAGAAGAGTTTGACTGTGATATTCCTGATGAAGAAGCAGAGAAAATTACTACAGTTCAGCAGGCTATCGACTACGTTAATGCTAACTTATAATAGTTGATCTACAACGTACTAGATTTATACTTTTAATATTGACTCAGGTTTTGAATCAAATATTAATGATTAAGTTTATACATTGTAAATGAAAGCGACTGTTTAGGACTTATTTTAAGCTCTACACAGTCGCTTTTTATTTTCATGTGATAAAGATATTTGATATGTACATTTGGAAATAAGGGGAACTTTTGATGAAACGTCGAGTAGTAGTTACAGGGCTAGGTGCTGTGACACCTGTAGGAAATACTTTTGAAGAGTCTTGGAAGAATATTTTAGCAGGAAAGAGCGGTGCTGCGCCGATCACTGTTTTTGACGCGAGTGAATCTCCGGTGACATTTTCTGCACCTGTAAAAGATTTTGACGTATCACAATATATTTCCCCACGCGATGCAAAACGCATGGATCTGTTCATTCAATATGGAATTGCGGCAGGTTTAGATGCATTGAAAGATTCTAAGCTTGAAATTAATGCGGATAATTCAGATCGAGTAGGCGCAATGATTGGTTCTGGTATTGGTGGTTTGCCAGGAATCGAAGAAAATCATTCGACATTAGTGGAGCGTGGCGCTAAAAGAGTAAGCCCTTTCTTTGTTCCGGGATCAATTGTGAATATGGTATCAGGACAACTCTCGATTATTACCGGATTAAAAGGACCGAATATTGCGGCAGTCACTGCCTGTGCTTCGGCCACTCATTCTATTGGATTAGCTGCGCGTTTAATAGAGCATGGAGATGCTGATGTAATGCTTGCAGGTGGTGCTGAAATGGCAACAACACCTCTAGGAATAGCAGGATTTGCAGCTGCAAGAGCACTGTCTCGCCGAAATGATGATCCTGAAAAAGCATCAAGACCTTGGGATGTTGACCGAGATGGTTTCTTATTAGGAGATGGGGCGGGAGTTATCGTCTTAGAAGAGTATGAGCATGCAAAAGCGAGGGGTGCTCATATTTATTGTGAATTAATAGGATTTGGTATGAGCTCTGACGCATATCATATTACAAGTCCTTCCCCTAATGGTGAGGGTGCGTCACTTTGTATGAAAGCGGCGATTAAAGATGCCGGAATTGATGCAAGTGAAATTGATTATATTAATGCTCATGGAACTTCAACGCCTGTAGGGGACTTAATGGAGTTAGAGGCTGTTCGAGCAACCTTTGGGGAGTCAACTCATCAAGTTGCGATTAGCTCGACTAAATCTATGACAGGACATTTACTCGGTGCTGCGGGCGGTATTGAAGCGGTATTTTCAATCTTAGCTTTGAGAGATCAAATTATTCCTCCTACCATTAACTTAGATAACCCAGAACCTGCAACTGTAGATTTTAATATTATTGGCCAAGAAGCAAAGCCAGCGAAGCTGAATATTGTGTTATCAAATTCATTTGGATTTGGTGGTACGAATGGTAGCTTAATCTTCAAGAAATTAGATTAAGAGGTTCCCATTGAAGTTAATTGGTAAGGTTATTTATACGTTTTTTCGCTATTTACTCTCTAAAGTCAGTATTATTATCTTTTTAATATTACTGCTTGGAGGTTTTTTTGTTGTATCAAAAGACGTTGAGAGTTTTTTAAAAACGCCTGTGACATTACCTGAAAACGGTATTGTTCTAGATATTACTCCGGGTATGAATATCGATGATGTTGTGACTTTATTAAGAAGTAAAAATATCATTCGTAATGCACTCTATTTTAAATGGTATGCTCGGTTTACGGGGGATGCTTCAAAGTTAAAAGTGGGCGAATATTCTTTACAGCCCGATCTTTATCCTGAGGATCTGTTAGCGATTATTACGAGCGGAAGAGTCTTACAATATAATTTTACAATTATTGAAGGCTGGAATTTTTTTCAGTTAAGACAAGCGCTTGAAAAATCTCCTCATTTGAATCAAACCTTAAAGGGCATGAATAATGAAGAGGTCATGGCTACTTTAGGATTGGAGGGTGAGCCGTTTGAGGGGTATTTCTTGCCAGATACTTACTTCTTTCCGAAAAGCTATTCTGATGCAGATTTATTAAAGCGTAGTTATGCTGCAATGGAAAAAGTTTTAGAAGAAGCTTGGGATAGTAAGCAAAAAAATCTCCCTTTAAAAAATAAGCGTGAACTCTTAACCCTTGCTTCTATTGTTGAAAAAGAGAGTGGTGTTGCAAGTGAGAGGCCTGAAATTGCCGGTGTCTTTACGAGAAGATTACAAAAAGGAATGCGCTTACAAACGGATCCTACGGTCATTTATGGATTGGGTGATAAGTATCGAGGAAAGATTTATAGCAGTGATCTTCAGCGAGATACACCTTACAATACTTATACGAGACATGGTTTACCGCCAACGCCAATCGCAATGCCAAGTAGAGAAGCAATTCTTGCAGCGAGTAATCCAAAGGATGGCTCAACACTTTACTTTGTGGCAAAAGGAGATGGTTCAGGAGAGCATGTTTTTTCGCGAACGCTAGACGAGCATAATCGAGCAGTGCAACAATATCGACAACGTTTAAAAAATCAATCTCAGTAATGGAATGGAAAGAAAAATGACAGATACTTGTTCCAATCAAGGATGTTTCATTACATTTGAAGGCACGGAAGGCGCTGGTAAAACAACGCAAATCGAGCGTGTTCAGAGTTATTTACAAGAGAAAGGCTTTGAAGTTGTCACAACAAGAGAGCCAGGGGGTACATTGTTGGGGGAAAAAATTCGCAACCTTCTCTTGAATGATGATATGACAGAGATGGCTGAGCTATTACTGATGTTTTCCGCAAGAGCTGAACATTTAGAGCGTGTCATTTTACCGGCAATAAATACTGGAAAATGGGTATTATGTGATCGGTTTACAGAGTCAAGCTATGCATATCAGGGTTATGCTCGTGGAATATCTTTAGAAAAAATCAAAACCCTAGAAACTTTGATTCAAGGCCCTTTAAGACCTAATTGTACATTTTGGTTCGATATTCCTGTTGTTGAAGGGATGAAAAGAGTCGGGAAGCGAGGGGGGAAAGATCGTTTTGAAACGGAAGATATTGCATTTTTTGAGGCTGTTGCAAAAGGATTTTCAACGCTTTCGAAAGAAAGGCCTGATCAGTTTTTTAGAGTAGATGCATTGTTGTCAATTCATGAGGTATCTACTTCCATCTATCAGCAATTGGATAAAATCATTGGATATACAGCTGAATAATACAGAACGACAAGATATTGTCCCGCAGATGGCGGATTGTTCTTGGCTTACAGCTCCTTATCAGGAGCTATTAGGGCGATATCAAGGCGTAACACCACCGCATGCTTTGATGATTTATGGTATTGCCGGTATTGGTAAGAAACTTCTAATGAATCAGTTGACGGCTGCGATTTTTTGCCGTTCATTAGAAGCCGGTAACGCATGTGGAAAATGTCAAAGTTGTCGTTGGCTTGCTTCGGGTTTTCATCCTGATCTTTTTGAAATTCATGAGGATGGGGAGATAAAAATAGAGGGGATTCGTAAGATTCAACAATTTGCGAGATTAACCTCAGAGACAGGAAATAAAATTGTCTTAATTAAAGAGGCGGATCGCATGAATCTAAATGCGGCGAATAGTCTATTAAAAGTTTTAGAAGAGCCACCCGCTGATCTCTATTTTATTTTGGAAAGTAGTGCTATTGAAAAGCTTCCTATTACGGTCAGAAGTCGATGCCAAAAGTCTTTTGTGAAAGGTCCTGATGCAGATACGGCAATACAGTTTTTGCGCTCCGTTCTTTCCGAGTCTGATCAGAATCTCAGTGAAGATGAATTGCAATTATTGTTAGAGATCGTTCATGGTGCCCCTTTTATGGCATTATCGTATTTGAATTCAGGATATAGTGAGAAAAAAAAGGTCGTTTTGAATGCAGTTTACAGTATTTTCACAAATAAGATGACACCTACAAAAGCTGTACCAACTTTATTGGAGTCGGAAGAGCTAACATTTTCATTACTATTTTTCTTATTGCAGGCATCATTCAATCAAGAGGCGAGGCAACGATTCCCGAAATTACAGCCTTTATTTGAGGTGTTAGAGTCGCAATCCGAAACTTTTCGCTTAATACAATATGAAAAATTAATAGAGATTTATGCTTCAAGACATAAACAGACAAGAACCGATTGGGCATTAATGTCATGGTTTATGGAATTTGTTGCGTAAAAGAAAAAGCTGTTTTATTGAGTTTTTATTGGGTTTTATTGAATTTTTCTTGGATTGAAATAGAAAATTATAAAATAAAGCGATAGATAAACCCCCGAAATTTCTGAATAGTACTTTGGAAATATCGGGGTTTGTTTGTTCTACTATTTTTTAATAATCTCATCGACTAGTCATTTTATGGATTATATTTTACCGGTTATTTAAATGGGCAACTTTTGGGATTTGGGATTGTAAGTTGGAAATTCTTTCGGGGCTAGAAGGATGGGTTGAGAGAAGTGAGCTTCCGCTATTGTTGGTCGCTTTTGCCATTTTTTCCCACAAGGTTACTGAAGCATTTGGATTATATCCGGCTAATGCCATGAGCTCTAAGCCAAGGGTATCTGCCTCATTTTCCATCGTTCTAGAGAAGGGGAGTGAAAAAGCAATATTACCTGCTTGTTGTAACAATGAATCGCCGGAACTACCGATCCCTAACACCGCAGAAACAACAGATATTCCGGTTGTTTTAACGAGTTGTTGAGATGCTTTTTCCCGGCTGTGTTCTCGTAAAACATGCGCCATTTCATGTCCTACAATTGCGGCAATTTCATCATTGGATAGATTAAGTTTTTCCACGATACCGCTATAGACCACCATCTTACCTCCCGGCATTGCAAAAGCATTTAGTTCATTGCTTCGAATAACATTCATTTCCCATTCAAATTCATTAGCATCAGGTCTGAAGTTTTGGGTATAAGGAGTGAGTTTATTAAAGACGGTATTGACTCTTTTTGCTGTTCGGGAAGAACGATCAATGACACCTTGTTGTTTCGCTTCATTAATGAGCCCCATATAGTGTTGTTTGGATGAAGCATTCATATCTTCAGCCGAAATAATTTGAAGTTGCGAGCGTTTAACGCCGGTTAATCCTGATTGAGTTGAGCTCGCACAAGCTGTTAATAAGCTCATAGTGACAAGTAATAGTAACCAGCGTGAAAAAATTTTCATAGAAATATACCGCCTTAATAAAAAAAGTAGTCATGAAGAGCAGATAAGCTTAACTTCAAATATAATTGTAAATTCTGATTTTAGAGATCTTTTTGTCAAATTTATGTATGGGATTTTATAATTATTTTAAATATCTACGTTTTGAGTATCTGTATGATATATCTATTTATTTTTAAAATAAAGAGGTTGGGTTTTATATGGTAATTCCCTAATTTTGATTAAATTTTGTTTATTTTAATCATTATATTGGATGGATTTTAAGTGAAAAAAACAATTTAAGCGACTATCTACTAACTTTAATGACATCAAATCTTGGAATGACTTTCATTTAAGTAATATTTAGCGAAGCTATGTCTACTTTAACGATGGGTATTCTCAGATATTTCATTAAATAGAACGATTAATAGGGATGTCTTTATGTTGAAAATAGTGCTGAAAAACTTATTTGTAATTAAAAATTATAAAACTTGGGGAAAGAATTTTTCTAGTGATGAATCTGGCTTTACATTGATGGAGCTTTTAATTGTATTAGCGTTGGTAGCAGTCATTAGTATGATTGCGGTTCCTATTTATCGCGGATATGTCCAAGGTGCTAAAATTACGGAAGGATTAACTTTAGCCGGTGGCATTCAATTAGATGCTGAAGTTTTTTATGCGATGAATAATCGTTGGCCTAGTGAGGCGGATACTCATGCAGAGCTCAAGTTGGGAGAGCCTACAGAATATCGTGGAAATAGCGTTGAATCGATTACGATTCGAGGGAATGTCATAACGGTCTTATATAACGATGAAGTAGTGGGAGAAAATGGAGAAGAAGTTCAACTGATTCTAACGGGGGATAGTAATGGAGGAGTTATTCGTTGGCAGTGTGAAGGGGTTAATCTGCAAGAAGATGATCTTCCTAATGGTTGTGAGATAAGATAACGTTAACTAAAGAGGGTGCTTGATTAATCAGGGATTTTTGAGTTTTGGTTATGTTATAATTCAGCATTGATTTCTTTTCTAAGAGCTCTATAAGAATGTGGAAATTTACCTTGCAGAAAATGAAACCTGAAAGGTTTCTGGTATTCATATTTATGATTGTCATATTCTCTTTATTTGCGTTAATTGCAAAAGATGTTTTGATAAAAAGAGATATGAATAAAATATTAGATCATGCAAAAGGGCTTATTTCAGAAGTAGCGCTTAATTTACCTAAAAAACAAAATGTGGAAGATATTGTTGTCGCTTCCAAGTACTTGCAAGAGAAAGCACCTTTAATAAAGGAAATTATTATCCAATCTAATAATCATCTTAAAATTCAATTTAATAAAAATGATAAAAAACCTCAAGAAGATGTTTTTATCTTTTATTTTGAATCTATAGATGAATTATCTAGAGGGAATTTAAAATGTCTCAGTGGAACACTTCCCAAAAGGATTATGCCAAATCAGTGTAGATAGAATGGGTTTTCGGATGTTTTAATGAGTTGTGCTGGTAATATATCGGTCATATTTCTTGTAAAACGATTACATAATACCCTTGAGATTTCTAATATAAATAGGAGTGAAAACTCCTATTTTTTTGTTTAAAAAACATAATCGTGGAGAAAAGTGGCGAAAAGTGGAATTTTTTAAATAAAAGGTGTAATATTTTCTCTAATAGATTAAATAGTAAGGATAATTGTGAATCATTCCCCTAATAAACATATTTCAGTTCTTTTAAATGAATCGATCGAAGCATTACATATAAATCCTTCAGGAATTTATGTGGATGCCACATTTGGTCGAGGGGGACATTCGCGCGAAATATTAAAGCATTTAAATGCCGATGGCTTATTGATTGGTATCGATAGAGATCTAACGGCACAAGCATATGCGGTGGAGCATTTTTCTCAATATCCAAACTTTAAGTTTATTCGCGGTGAAATGGGAAATATGCTGGAACTCATTAGATCTGCCGGTATTGAGCATGTGGATGGGATTTTAATGGATATCGGTGTTTCATCGCCACAGCTCGATGATGCAGATCGAGGATTCAGCTTTATGAAAGCAGGACCTCTTGATATGCGAATGGATCAAGAATCTGAGCTAAGTGCTGAAGATTGGGTTGCCAATACTGAAGTGGACGAAATGGTTCGCGTATTTAAAACTTACGGCGAAGAAAGATTTTCAGGACGAGTAGCTCGAACAATTGATGAATATCGCCGTGAAAAGCGTATCACAACAACGCTTGAATTAGCAGATATTGTGAGTGGAGCAATGCCTTTTAAAGAAGGACGAATCCATCCTGCAACAAGAGTGTTTCAAGCAATTAGAATTGCTGTAAATGGGGAGCTTGATCAACTGGAATCAGCGTTGACACAAGCTGTTGAGCTTTTAGGGGATAAAGGGCGATTAGCTGTTATTAGCTTCCATTCTTTAGAAGACCGAATTGTGAAGCACTTTATGCGTGATCAATCAACCGTAAAAGATCTATATCCAGATTTACCAGTATTAATTAGTGCAGGCGATGCTGCGCTAAAAGTGATAGGGAAACCTATTAAGGCGAGTGATGAAGAATGCAAAGATAACGTGCGTTCTAGAAGTGCGATTTTAAGAATCGCAGAGAGGGTTCTATGAGAGTAGAGAATTTAGTAATTGTGGTAATGATGGCGGTAGTTTTCTTAGGAATTAATCGTGCAATGACTATTCAAGATAGCTACAAGCTTTGGAATGACATTGATAAAGTTGAGCGAGAAAATACTACGTTGAGAGAAGAGTTTGGTCGATTGCAACTTGAAGAGAGCATGCTCATTACAGAAGCGCTTCTAGATCAGGAAACAAGAGAGCAATTACGAATGGTCGTTCCTGATGAGAATGCTGTGGTATATGTCATTGAGACAAGTACAGATATTCGCTATGTAGGGCTTGACAGTAAGGTAACAGCTCAATAAGCCATGATGCAAAATAGACAAAGAGAGTATCGATAGTTGATGAGAAAGCCTTCTAAGCAACCATCGAAGAAAAGATGGCCAGAATGGCGCAGATATTTAGTTTTAGGTATTCTGACGTTAGTCGCGATTTCTATCGCAGTTCGAGCACTTTATCTTCAATATTATATGACCGATTTTCTCCTAGAACAGGGAGATAATCGGTTTATTCGTCATATGAATAATCCTGCGATCAGAGGAACTATTTTTGATCGTAATGGAGAACCCATTGCACTCTCTACAGAAGTGCGCTCAATTTGGATTGATCCTAGTATTTTAAGTCAAAATTTGCATGAAATTCCCAAGCTTGCTTATTTTTTAGATCGTCCTGAATCAGAAATTGAACAACTTGTATTAAGTCGCCAAAAATCTCGATTTTATTGGCTTAAAAGGCAACTTCCTCCCCATGAAGCAAAAGTATTAATGGGACTGAAAATTCCCGGCGTTTATGATCAGATTGAATATAAGCGTTACTATCCTGATGCCGAGATTACCTCCCATTTATTAGGTTTTACGGATATTGATGATGATGGCATTGAAGGTGTTGAGCTTGCGTATCAAGATTGGCTCAAAGGCAATGGCACAACTACTCGAATCTTAAAAGATGCGAAAGGACGCGTCATTGAAAGACAGGAAATCATTGATCTTGAGAATCATCGAGAAAGTGAAGATCTCACTTTAACGCTTGATCGCCGTATCCAAATTTCTGCATATCGTGCTCTAAAAACCGGCATGATTAAGCATAATGCCGTAGCGGGATCTGTCATTGTGGCGGACGTTAAAACCGGCGATATCTTAGCTATGGTGAATCAACCTGCCGGCAATCCCAATCGTTTAGAAGATCGCCGTGCGGTTCTTCTTAAAAATAGAGCGATTACCGATATTTTTGAGCCAGGTTCTACCATTAAACCTTTTGTGGTGGCTGCTGGTATGGAATATGGCAATTGGAAACCACATTCTGTTGTGAAAACGGGAAGAAGTGGTTATCGAGTCGGTAAGAATTTGATTCGAGATGTTTCTGTTTCAGATACGATGGATGTCACAACGGTTCTCGCAAAATCGAGTAATATCGGGGTTGTGAAAATTGCAGAAACGTTAGACCCCTCTATCTTGTTTAATATCTATGATCAAATTGGAATAGGGCAGAAGAGCCAAATCAGATTAACGGGTGAAGAAGCGGGGCGTTTAGGAACGTTACGACGTTGGCAGTTGGATCCTTTTGAATATGCGACAAAAGCTTATGGTTATGGGATTAGTGTGAATACTTTAAAGCTTGCGCAGATGTATACGGTTTTCGGTAATGAAGGAAATTTCAGACCATTCCGCTTGGTCAAAAATGATTATTACGCAGAAACAACGCCGATCTTTAGTCCAAGAGTGACAGAAGAAGTCTTAACGATGCTAGAAGCTGCCACAGATAAATCTCGTGGTGCCGGCGGTTGGCGAGCAACGGTTCCGAATTTCAGGGTTGGCGGAAAATCAGGAACGATTCGAAAAATCGTCAATGGAAAATATAGTAATACGCATCATAGAAGTTTCTTTGTAGGGCTTGCGCCGATCTCTGATCCGCAATATGTTGTTGCCGTAATGATTGATGAACCACGAAAAGATGGCTATTACGGCGGATTAGTTGCAGCGCCAATTTTCAGTGATGTGATGCGAAGCACGTTAAGAATTATGGGGACGAAGCCCGATGCATTTTTAGATGATCCAAATATTAAACTGATTAGTAAGTAGCTTGCGCTGTATTTGCACTCATAAATCATGTTGAGTGAGCTATTCTAGAAAGCACTATTTTAGTGAGTCATATTGTTAGTGATCGAAGTAAGGAGAAAGTCATGATTTTAAAAGAGTTGTTGCAGCAAGGTAATATTGCTCACGATATTTCGGATGAGTTTTCTCAGGTACTGATAGAAGGGCTCTCTTCAGATAGTCGTTATGCTAAAAAAGGCGATCTTTTCTTTGCAAGAAAAGGCGCGAAAAGTCATGGATTAGATTATTTAGCAGATCTAGAAAATGAGGGCGTGAGCGCAATTATTTATGAAGATCCTGATAATAATATTGCGATTTCCACTCATCTTCCGGCGCTGAAAGTCACTAATATTGATCAGCTCATGCGCCAATTAACGTTTAAGTTTTATGAAGATCTGAAAACGCGAGTGGAACTCATAGCAGTGACCGGCACGGAAGGGAAAACATCCGTGACGCAATTTGTTGCAACGGCTTTCAGCGCTTTAAATGTGGATTGTGGTTTAGTCGGTACAAACGGCATTGGTTTTCTCGGCGCTTTAAAAGAAAATACGCATACAACGCCAGATTTGATGGCACTTTATCAATCTTTATCAGAGATTGATTCAAAGGAAGAGGTTCGAGTTTTATTAACCGGAATGTTGCCGATTGCCGTAGAAGTGACATCCCATGCGTTAGATCAAAAGCGTGTTGAAGGTTTAGAATTTAAAACAACGATTTTTACAAACTTGAATCGTGATCATTTAGATTATCATGGCACTTTAGAAGCATATGGCGAAGCAAAAGCGCGTCTCTTTTTAGAATATCAGCAAGATAACTGCGTGATTAATACAGATGATGCCTTTGGTGCGAAACTATATGAATTAATTCGTGCCGAAAAACCTTCGGTTCGAGCATTTTCTTATGGCGCTGAAAGTTCGCAAAATCCTCATCATTTACAGATTAAATCTCTCAAGCTTCACGAAGCGGGTTTAAGTTTTGTTTTAGGATATCAAGGACAAGATTATCCGCTTGAAAGCCATCTTTATGGTGCGTTTAATGCTTACAACTTAGTGGCAACTATCGGCGCGCTTCTCTCCTTTGATATTGCGCTTTCTAATATCTTGGAAGTTGTGCCTTTGATTACGAATGTCAAAGGACGAATGGAGATGCTACACCTTAAAAATGGTGCAGTTGCGGTGGTGGATTATGCGCATAAACCCAATGCTTTGAAGCAAGCGCTTCTTTCATTACGAGCACATTTAGATGAAGGCAGACTCATTTCAATCTTTGGCTGTGGCGGTAATCGAGATACCGGAAAACGCCCATTAATGGCGGCGATTTCTGAAGAATTTGCCGATCAAGTAATTGTCACAAGTGATAATCCGAGGTTCGAAGATCCGCTCTTAATTATTGAAGATATTCGCCAAGGATTTAAAAATGCCGATGCTGAGAATATTGTGATTGAAGGTGATCGTGCGAAAGCGATCGCATTGGCGGTTTCAAATAGCCAGAAGGGCGATATTATTCTGATTGCCGGCAAAGGGCATGAAGATTACCAAATTTTAGGCGATCGAGAGATCTATTTCTCTGATTTCGCTGAAGTTCAAAAGAACAATGAGGAGCTATAAACATGAAGTTATCTGAAGCAGCAAAAATCATGAAAGGTACGCTTGAAGGACAAGATGCATACTTTTTCGGTGCGGCAAGTGATACACGACAGTTAAAACCCGGTGAGCTCTTCTTTGCATGGAAAGGCGATCGTTTTGATGCCCATGATTATTTAGAAAGCGCAGAATTAAAAGGCGCTATTTGCGCCGTTGTAGAGCGATATATTCCCTCTGCTGAAATTGCGCAAATTGTGGTAAAAGATAGCCAGAAAGCCTTAGGCGTGATTGCGAAAGAGTGGCGAAAGCAGTGGAAAGGCACCATGATTGCGCTCACGGGTTCTAATGGTAAAACCACATTAAAAGAGATGATTACGGCGATTTTGTCGGTTAATCATGATGTGTTAGCCACAGAAGGGAACTACAATAATCATGTGGGTTGTCCTTTAACGCTTTTAAAACTCAATAAACATCATACGCATGCTGTTGTTGAAATGGGTGCGAGCAATCCTAAAGAGATTGAATACCTCACTAAAATGGTGCAGCCCGATATTGCCATTTTAAATAATGCCGGCGCGTGTCATTTGGAAGGATTTGGTTCTTTAGAAGGCGTTGCGAAATCTAAGGCGGAAATTTTCTTAGGGCTTGCCGAGAATGGTACGGCAATTATTAATGCGGATGATCAATTTGCAAAATATTGGCAAGAATGCGTGCAAGATTTCAAATCTCTCACGTTTGGTATTGATCAAAGCGCAGATGTTACGGCAAGTAATATTGAAGGATCAGAGTTTCAATTAACGATTATGCCGGCAAAACAATCGGAAAATATTACCCTTCAGTTATTAGGTCGTCACAATATTTTAAATGCATTAGCGGCAAGTGCGGCAACAACGGCGGCAGGCGAATCGATTGAAACAATTCAGCAAGGTCTGGAAGCTTTAATGCCGGTAAAAGGGCGTTTACAAGTAGTGAAAATCAAAGAGAATGTACAGCTGATTAATGATGCTTACAATGCCAATCCAAATTCCTTAAAAGCCGGCATTGATGCATGTACGGTTGGAAAACGTTGGCTTGTATTGGGCGATATGCGTGAGCTTGGCGTAGATAGCGAAAAAATTCATGAAGAGTGCGGAGAATATGCGAAAAATGCCGGATTCAATGAGCTTTTTGCGCTTGGAGAATTGACAGAACATGCGGTAAAAGGATTTGGGGAAGGTGCAAGGTCTTATCAAGATCATGAAGCTCTATTGGCAGAATTAAGTCAAAAGATCGCAGATTATCAAGATCCAACATTGCTCACGATTTTACTCAAAGGTTCAAATAGCATGAATATGCAATATTTCTACGAAGCCTTTATTAAGTGCGACAAGTGTTAATATTTTAAAAAAATATCAGAATCAAGGATGATTTCTTCCGGTAGCTGTAATCACAATTATGAGTGCCGTGAAATCATCTTAAAAGAATCAAAAAAAGTGGCAAAGAAGTAGCAGAGAAGAATAAAAACAGAAGGGTTTAAAATTATGTTGTATGAGTTGTTGGTCTATTTAGCAGATTACTGGTCGCCATTGCGAGTATTTCAATACATCACAATGCGTGGTATTTTAGCGGCATTAACGGCGTTGGTATTTAGTATTGGCTTGGGACCGAGTTTTATTCGTTTATTGCAGAAACAACAGATCGGACAATTTGTGCGAACAGATGGGCCAGAAAGTCATCTCTCGAAGCAAGGCACGCCAACGATGGGCGGGCTGTTGATTATTGCCGGCATTCTTTTTTCAACGCTTCTTTGGGCAGATTTAAAGAATTTAGATGTTTGGATTGTACTTTTTGTGCTTGTTTCTTTCGGCGCTGTCGGATTTTTAGATGATTACCGTAAAGTGATTAAGAAGCAATCTTTAGGGCTTCGAGCGAAAGAGAAATACCTCTATTTAAGCCTTGCCGGTTTAATCGCATCGGTTGCACTTTATATGACAGCAGATAGCCCATCAGATACGAATCTTTTAATTCCTTACTTTAAAGATTTAGCAATTCCATTAGGAATTTTGTTTATTCCATTTACCTATCTCGTTATTGTTGGCGCAAGTAATGCTGTGAATATGACAGATGGTTTGGATGGTTTAGCAATTATGCCTACGATTATGGTGGGCGGTGCTTTAGGGATTTTTGCGTATATCTCCGGCAACTCGATTTACACTCAATATTTAGCATTGCCATTTGTAGAGGGTGGCGGTGAAATCTTAATTATCTGTGCGGCAATTGTGGGTGCTGGATTAGGATTTTTATGGTTTAACACCTATCCGGCGCAAGTTTTCATGGGAGATGTGGGTGCGTTGGCATTAGGTGGAACATTGGGTGTGATAGCCGTCATTGTGAGACAAGAGCTCGTATTCTTCATAATGGGTGGTCTTTTTGTAGTAGAAACATTATCGGTGATTTTACAAGTAGGATCTTTCAAACTCCGCAAAAAACGCCTATTTAGAATGGCTCCTATTCATCATCACTTTGAACTAAAAGGTTGGCCTGAGCCACGAGTAATCGTAAGATTTTGGATTTTCACGTTTATTCTCGTTTTAATCGGTTTAGCATCGTTAAAGCTCCGATAAAACTTTCAGAGTAATGGCGTAAAATAGAAGACATTCGCAATTGTTGGCGTATAATACAAAAATACATTTTCACTACAAATATTCATTAATCCACTAGGAGAACTTAAAATTATGAAAAAACCTGTAAGAGTTACGATCACTGGCGCAGCTGGAAATATTGGTTACGCAATGGCATTCCGTATTGCAGCAGGCGATATGCTTGGTCCAGATCAACCAGTAATCCTTCAACTTCTTGAAATCACACCTGCGTTAGAAGCACTTAAAGGTGTTGTAATGGAATTGAATGACTGTGCATTCCCATTAGTGCAAGATATCATTGCAACAGACGATTTAAACGTTGCATTCAAAGATACAGATTACGCAATGTTAGTAGGCGCACGTCCACGTGGTCCTGGTATGGAGCGTAAAGATCTTCTTGAAGCAAATGGCGCGATCTTCGGGCCACAAGGTAAAGCAATGAACGATCACGCAAGCCGTGATGTGAAAGTATTAGTTGTTGGAAACCCAGCAAACACTAACGCATTAATCGCGATGAAAAATGCACCAGATCTTAACCCAAGACATTTCCATGCAATGACTCGTCTTGACCATAACCGTGGTTTAAGCCTTCTTGCAGAGAAAACAGGTTCACATATCAATGACATCAAAGATATGACAATCTGGGGAAATCACTCTTCAACACAATATCCTGATTTAACTTTCACGACCATCAACGGTAAACCAGCGCTTGAGCTTGTTGATCGTGATTGGTATGAAAATGAGTACATTCCACAAGTACAACAACGTGGTGCGGCAATCATTAAAGCACGTGGCGCATCTTCAGCAGCATCAGCGGCATCTTCAGCGATTGATCACATGCGTTCATGGGCACTTGGTACAGAAGAAGGTAACTGGGTATCAATGGCGGTTCCTGCAGATGGTTCATACGGCGTTGAAGAAGGGATCATCTACTCTTTCCCATGTGTTTGTAAAGATGGTGATTTCGAAATCGTTCAAGGTCTTGAAATCTCTGATTACTCACAAGCTAAAATGGATGCAACAGAGCAAGAACTTCGTGAAGAAGCAGATGCTGTTAAAGCACTTCTTGGTTAATACACGGGAAGTTGATGTTTGTATAATCTAATCAAGTTGATAAATGAGATTGATTAGCAAATAACATCAAATAGCTGTTAAGATAAGGGGCATATTCGCAAAGGGTATGCCCCTTTTTATTAATAAATGAAAGAGATTTAGTAATGAAGAAGATTGGTGTTGTGTTAACAAATCTTGGTACGCCAGATGCGCCTACCAAAGCGGCTCTTAAAGCTTATTTGAAAGAGTTTTTACAAGATCCACGCGTGATCGAGATTCCAAAATTAGTGTGGTATCCCATTCTTCACGGCATTATTTTAAATATCAGACCTGCTAAATCTGCGGAAAAATATCAAATCGTTTGGGATAATGGTTCTCCGCTCTTGACGATTACTCAAGATCAAGCAAAAAAACTACAAGCGATTTTACCAGAAAACTATGAAGTTACCGTTGCCATGCGTTACGGAAATCCTTCGATTAAAAAAGCGGTGGATGAGATGATTGCTAAGAAGGTGGATGAGATTATTATTTTCCCTCTCTATCCGCAATATTCGGCGGCAACAACGGCTTCTGTATCTGATAAAACAAATGCTGCGCTTAAAGACTTACGTTATTTCCCGGCAGTACGAATGATCGGTGCATACTATCAAAATCCACTATTTATTGATGCATGTGTGGAGCAGATTAAAAAGAAAACGGGAGGTAAAAAACTCGATCGCTATGTGTTTTCATATCACGGAATGCCGAAAAGAACGTATGAGAAGGGCGATCCTTACTACGAGCAATGCTTGGAAACCACAAAACTCATTGCCGAGAGAATGAATGAACCGCTTGATCGTTTTGTGACAGTATTCCAATCACGCTTTGGAAAAGCAGAATGGTTACAGCCTTATGCCGCAGAGTTCTTTGCAACAGCGCCTAAAGAATCTATTAAAAATATCGCCGTATTTTGCCCAGGATTTAGTGCCGATTGCCTCGAAACATTAGAGGAGATGGCGATGGAAAATCATGATATTTTCATGGATGCCGGCGGTGAATCTTATACGTTTATTCCTTGTATCAATAGTAATGATCTTCATATCGAAATGATGAAAGATGAGATTTTAAATTAGTTACTCGCTTTAGAGATCAATCACAAAATATGAAGTATAACTGTTTGTTAATAATGGATAATGTCGATAAGTATGTTTTATCAAGGCATTTTACAGATATTCGATAAACACATTAGGTAAAGATACTTGGTAAAGGTATTGTATAGATGAATTAAATCAGTGGGTTTGATAATATCTCAAGGTATTAGTTATTTTCTAAATAAGAAGAGGTAAGAAATGAGACGTTATATTCTTTCATTATCAGGGGGATTATTTATTTCTCTATTATTGGGTAATTTTGCATTAGCAGATACTGAACTCTATGGTTCTATACAATATGGTTATGAAAATAAGCAATCTTCTAAGCTTCAATATCAAGGACCAAGTATTACGCAAAATCCTTCTAATAGTTATGCCGGAGCTCATTCTTCTGAAAGAAAATCGAACCTAAATAGTGAAGATTCTTTTATCGGAATTAAGGGAGAGAAAGAGATCGGTAACGGCAATGCGATTATTTATCAATTTGAAGTAGGGAAAGATCAATAGCGATTCCTGAAGAGGATAGCAATATCGCAGTATTACTATCTCTCAAAAACGAGGATTATAGTCATTTCGTTTTACTTAAAATTCTAAAGAGAATGAATTCTGCTGGCACGAGATTAGCAAAAGAATGCAAGTATTCGACCCAGCGGTGAATCAGCCTATATTTCACAAGGGAATTTTCTTAAATCGATTTCACGGCAGATTCAAATACGAAGCGCAACAAGTACGTTTTTGACCAAATACTCATAAGGTGTTAAATATCCTAACACCTTTCGAGGTCTATTATTTAGTAGATCTTCCACATATTGAACTGCTTGCGGATCAAGGTTATCTAAACGTTGATTTT
>NZ_JBTXLY010000019.1:0-25949 GCF_054871845.1 Ignatzschineria sp. LJL83 | reverse complement strand
CCTTTCTTCAAGGGTAAGATGTGAATAATGCGACATAATTCAACTCCGGGAAGGGATGGATAATGGAACATTGTCACATCTTACTTCCGTTTCAGATAGTTAAAAAGTGTCGCACTTCATACTTGGATCTAAGATATAAAAAAATCCCACCTTTTTGGCGGGATTCTATTTTTGATGTTTTGAAGGGATACTTTGAATTATCCAATCCTTAGATTCGATATCCAAAATACCATTATATTGTGAATCTTAACCACCTGTTACGGTAGCCGTAACTTGTGGGAAGATCGGTAACATGAGATAGAGTTTGATGACAATCACGTTCACAAGGTCGATGAAGAATGCACCGACCATTGGTACCACTAAGAATGCTTTCGGTGATGGACCAAAACGCTCAGTCACTGCTTGCATATTGGCAATGGCTGTTGGGGTTGCACCCAATCCAAATCCACAATGACCCGCTGCAAATACCGCTCCATCAAGATTTTTACCCATAACAGTATAAGTTACAAAGATTGCATAAAGCGCCATGAAACATGCTTGAACGCCGAGAATAATAATCATTGGAACCGCAAGCGATTTGAGTTCCCATAATTTAAGACTCATGAGTGCCATTGCAAGGAAGAGAGATAAACTCACGTTTCCAACGATGGATACGGAACGCTCAAAGATAATTTGATTGCTGATGAGTGAAAGAAGGTTGTTAATGATTACGCCGACAAACAGTACACATACGAATGTTGGAAGAGCGAATTTCGTGTCACTTAAAAGATTAGAGAAAAGTGTTCCTAAAGCGATAGAAATCAATACCATTGTGATGGTTTCGAGAAGCGCTGTTGACGTGATACGGCGACTTGCACGAGGCTGTTCAAATGCCGTGATATTATCTGAAGCTTCAGCAGGTTTTCCACCATCTAAGATGGTTGTATTTAATTTTTCTTGACGATTACGAAGTAAGAATTTCGCAACAGGACCGCCGACTAAACCGCCGAGAACAAGCCCGAATGTCGCACAAGCCATCGCAATTTCAGTTGCATTGGTAAAACCATACTCTTTAGAGAATACATCACCCCAAGCAGCTCCAGTTCCGTGTCCGCCTGCTAAGGTAATAGAACCTGCAAGTAATCCCATTAGAGGATCAAGACCAAGCGCTGAAGCAAGACCGACACCGACACCGTTTTGAATCACTAAGAAGATGATGACAACAACGAGGAAAATAACGAGCGAAAGACCACCTGAAAGGAGACTTCTAAAGTTTGCATTTAATCCGATTGTTGCAAAGAACATAAGCATTAATGGGGTTTGTAGAACTGTGTCAAACTTGATTTCAAAATCAAAATAACTTTTTAGAATTAAGATTGTGAATGCAACTAATAGACCACCTGCCACAGGGCTTGGAATAGTAAATTTATCAAGAGCTGGGATTTTGGCGACAACAATACGACCGAGTAGTAATGTTAGACAGGCCATGACCATTGTTCCGTAGACATCGAACGATATCATATTTGAGCTTATCATTAAGGTGACTCCTATAACTTCCGTTTTATAAAACTTGTAATATCCTATAGTGGTTTATAGTGATAAAAAAGAATAAAGCAGAACGTGCTAATGATATTTTCTCTCTAAAATCAGAGGGTTTATCCTCGAGATCTGATTCTATAATATCCGCCGTTCTGCTATACTGACTTACCTAAAAATCTTGTAGAAACTTACCAAAGGGTGCATCTATAATGAAAAAATACCTAAAAATAATCGTACCAATAGTCATGGTGCTTTTTCCTGTAAGCTCTTATGCAGATCAACAGTTTATCGTGGATTATTTTAATAATTTTCAGACGCTTGAGGCAAACTTCACACAAGAGGTTATCACTAAAGATCGCAAAGACACAACTTCTGGGCAGTTAATTATTGATAAAAAATCAGCCACAAGTTCAGCCACTAATGAGAGAATGCAAGGAAATAAGGGCAATTCTGGGAATCATCAGGGACCACAATTTTTGTTCGATTATACGAAACCTTATCATCAAATGTTAATCAGTAATGGCTCTCAATTTTGGTTTTACGATGTAGATCTTATGCAAGTCATTATGAAGCCGATTAAAGATGTGGTTGAAAATCCTGTTTTACAAATTTTACTCAGTGATCAGGGGTTAGATCAAAACTTTGATATTAAAACGATTCGTGATCGCCGTGAATATCTATTAACGCCTAAAGTACAAAATAGCGATCTACAAATTACCGATATTCAAGTGATCTTCGCAAATCGTAAGATCTACTCATTTAAAGTGGAAGATATCACAGGTCAAAATATCTCTTTTATTGTCAAAAGAGTCGTAGAAAATAAGGACATTGATCCTTCTGTATTTGATTTTAAAATCCCACAAGGTGTGGATGTGATTGACGAGACAAAATAATGAATGATCTGTTTGATGATCTGATTCAAGAGAAAAATCTACAATTCACTCCATTAGCAGATTTGGCGAGACCGAAGAAACTTGCGGATGTGGTAGGGCAGAAGCATCTGTTAGGAGAAGGGAAGCCTTTATACGAAGCATTTAAAAGCGGTGCGCCTCATTCGATGATCTTCTGGGGCCCACCCGGCGTTGGTAAAACGACGATTGCGAATTTAGTGGCTGCAGAATTTGATGCAGAGTTTATCTCTTTATCGGCAGTATTTTCAGGCGTAAAAGAGATTCGAGAAGCGATTAAGGAAGCGGAAAGCTATCGTTTACAAGGTCGCCGGACGATTCTGTTTATTGATGAAATCCACCGTTTTAATAAAGGGCAACAAGATGCCTTGCTTCCTTTTGTAGAATCAGGACTTGTCACGTTCATCGGTGCAACCACAGAAAATCCCTCTTTTGAAATTAACCAAGCGTTGTTATCTCGCGCGTTTGTCTATGTGTTAGAACTATTAGATGAAACGGCTATTTCAGAACTTGTTGATCGTGCTTTAGCGCAATATTTTCCTGAGTTTTCGTTAGAAGATGCCGGCAGAGAGATGCTGATTGATTATGCCGGCGGTGATGGACGGCGTTCTCTGAACTTATTACAGCAGTTACTCACAATTGCAAAAAGTCATGATGAAACTGTTGTCAG
This sequence comes from Ignatzschineria sp. LJL83, assembly GCF_054871845.1. NCBI lineage: Bacteria > Pseudomonadati > Pseudomonadota > Gammaproteobacteria > Cardiobacteriales > Ignatzschineriaceae > Ignatzschineria > Ignatzschineria sp. LJL83. The sequence continues at coordinate 22,853 of NZ_JBTXLY010000019.1, read as the reverse complement.
CCAAGCATTAGTAGCGAAAACCTTAACGAATCAGCCTAAAAAATTCGATAAAGGCGGCGATTATTTCTATGATCAGATCTCGGCGCTTCATAAGTCGATTCGTGGTTCTGATCCTGATGCAGCGCTCTATTGGTTTTCACTCATGATGGAAAGTGGCGTAGATCCTCGTTATTTAGGTCGTCGTATTTTAATGATGGCGTGGGAAGATGTGGGTTTAGCCGATCCTAGAGGGATCCAGATCGCAACAGATGCGCTCACCACTTACGAGCGTTTAGGAAGCCCAGAAGGTGATTTAGCGCTTGCGCAAGCGGCAATCTATTTGGCGTGTGCCGCAAAATCCAATGCCGGTTATATGGCATTTAAAAAAGCACGATACTTTGTTGCCGGCGATCAAACAAGAGCAGTCCCTTTTCATCTTCGAAATGCACCTACAAAGCTTATGGCTGAACTCGGTCATGGTAAAAACTACCGCTACGCTCACGATGAACCCGGTGCTTATGCTGCCGGTGAATATTATTTCCCAGATGGCATGCAAGAGATGAAATGGTATGAACCCACAGATCGAGGGTTAGAAAAACAGATCAGTGAAAAGCTGAAATACCTTGATACATTAGATGAAGCGGCGAGAAAGTGATGGTCTTAGAGTTTCTTTAAGAGAGCATCAATGTAAGGGAAGGGGTATTACCAAGATTATATTTAAAAGATATAAATAAAACGATCATAAGCACCTGTTTATGATCGTTTTTTGTTTTATTGATATTTACTCGATAGAATTAATATCAGCTTGTCTAAATGACAATTATTTACTGTATGTTAAATCGCTTCTTTTGTCCGTTTTGGAAACTTAATGAGACCATTTTGGAATGCAACGGCTATCAGTACAATCACGACTCCGAGAATTTGGATCCAAGTTAATGACTCTCCGAACATTACTGGTGCAATAACCGCAACAGTTGCGATAGGGCTGAGTAGTAATAGACCCGCAACAATCGTTGGGTTCAAACGAACCGCACCATATTGAACAAATGTCCATGCTACAGCTTGACCTAATACTCCTAACACAATCATCCAGAACCAGTTTATAGCAGTAATAGGATCACCCACTGTTGTTTCTGGATTCATTGGGAGAACACCATCAATAAATACACCATTAGTTAGGTCAAATCCTCGATCAGAGAAGAAGATCATGAAAAGCGTTGGAGCTAAAAGCTGAGCTGCAGTTGCCCATGCCATCGGCTGAACAATTTTCATCATACTCACAGATGATGCAGGGTTTACTCTCGTTGCTTTTCGGCTAGAGTAAAGGTAGATACCATAACAACAACCTGACGTCATACCACAGATAGTTCCAAGAACAGCGATATTGATGCCATATACATGTGTTGGACCTGTTGCAATTGCATCAGTAGGGTTGAAAATACCCCCAGACATCATCACTCCGAGAATCATGATCGGCGCGATAATATAGTAGCTCTTAGGAATTCTTTCTTTATCAATGAAGAATGCTAGCGCAGGTAAAATAATGACTTGTATGTTGAGTAAGATTGAAGCAATACCTGAACCAACATAGAAGATCGAATAGTTCCAAGCTGTAAAGTCTACACCTAAGAATAGACCTGCCATCACAGAAAGAAATATACCTTCTTTATTCAAACCTCCAATTTTTTTATATTCACGAATTGCAAATGGTAAGAGAGCTAAAAGACCGATTCCACAACGAAGAACAGCAGAAGTTGCCGGTTCGAAGTTTGCCAGTTTGACCCAAGGCGCAGTAAATGAAAGAGCAGCGATTCCTATAAGGAGAATAATATATGCAGGTGCATTTGATCCCCTTGTTGTTTCAGCTGATGAGATGCTTGATTCAAGATGTTTTCCCAAAATTTATCTCCTATATAAGATACATTATTGAGGCATTAGCTCTTATAGCTTGTGAACTCATGCCAGGTATTGTTCATTTCTTGTTTTAGCAATACTAAGTCTGATGCAAGCCATCTAACATTAATTGCTTTTCCATCAAGAAATGAAGCACACGCTTTTACGTGCGCGAACTGCTGAAGTTTCTCATTTAATCTTTTGATATCTATCTGTTGTATAGAGGGCGTTACAAACCACATCGATCCAACATATAAATATCCTTCAAGTAAGCCTAATTGGCTAAGATCCATATGAGCCGGTGAAAATAAGAGAGAGTCATAAATTAAACAATCCTCTCCCATCCAAACTTGAAAATTTGATCTGACATCCTTGTATTGGAATATTTCTCCTCGTTTTTCACGCCCAGGGGATAAAATTTCACCCCAAAGCAAGCTCGCATCCTGCGCCATGTGAACAATAGTTTCTCCATGAAATTTAGCTTCTTCAAAAGGAATTATCGCTTCAGTTTTCCATGAAAGACTTGCTTTAGAAGCAAGTGATATATGAATATTTTGTGAACTACATTCTCCGTTAAATGCGGGATATATTTTTACCGCGGATTGTGGAATTAGGCAGACATTAGCGCCTTCTTGAATATCTATTTTAAAGTCGTTTTGGTCGCCTGCTAGTAAACCACCCGATGTTTCTACCATATAGACAGTAGCTTCAGATGGATCTTCAGAGTTCATATACAATGCTCGACTCGCCCTAAGAGGCGGAGTCTGATAGCAATGGCTTATGATCGTTTTATCTCTTCGACTGGTGAATGTTAAAGATAAAGAACCATTATGTTGTAATTGCTTAGCTGAGATTGGTTTCCGATTCATGAGGTTTTACTCCAAACAAAAGATCCGATTTAATCCAAGAAAGAATTTCACTTAGACCTTTTTCAGTTTTAATATCTGAAAAAACAAAAGGTCTTTCACCTCTTGAATTTTTGGTATCACTCTTCATCTTGTCGAGATCTACACCCACATAAGGTGCAAGATCTGTTTTATTGACAACAAGTAAATCAGAACGTGTAACGCCAGGGCCGCCTTTTCTTGGGATATCTCCGCCTTGTGCAACATCAATCACAAAAACGAAAGCATCTACTAATTCAGGGCTGAATGTTGCCGAGAGATTATCACCACCACTTTCTAAAAGAATGATGTCGAGATCATCAAAGCGTTGATTCAGCTCATCAATCGCTTCAAAATTCATGGATGCATCTTCGCGGATAGCTGTATGAGGACATCCCCCAGTTTCAACTCCTATGATACGATCAGGATCAAGAACCTTTTCATTAATCAGGAAGTTAGCATCTTCTCTTGTATAGATATCATTTGTAATAACAGCGATCTTGTATTCTTTTTTTAATTCTGCAGCAAGTTGCTTTATAAGCGTTGTTTTCCCTGAACCTACTGGTCCACCAATGCCAAGACATACTGTTCTCATTTTGTAATCTCCTTATAAACTACTTGTAATCAAGCACCTTAATTAGACTTTTTCTTAAGATGGCAATCATGACAAGCAGAAATTAATTTCCCAATAATTTTATGTAAATCTGCTGGATAAGCAGTCGATACCTATATTTTCTCTTGTCTTATGACATGAATAACCGAGAATGCAGGAATTCATGTTTCATGGATGCAATTTCAAGAGCTATCGAGTTGTTATCTAGATCATCTAGGTCTAATGTCATCACTCGATTAACTGTTTCTCGAATAAGAGGCAACAATGCAAATACTGTTTTTACGCCACTCATTTGTCCAAGTGGAACTGCACGAACCGCATTTTGTACGAGTGCGGTAATTGAGGAATAAAAAAACATTTCAATCGCAGTCTTTAGGTCAGCACCTAAAACGGCGGTATAAATGCCGTAAGCAATGGCATAATGTCCCTTTATTTCCTGATTTTTTAGTTTTTCATACCACTGCGTAATCAATTCGTTATCAGTTAATTGATACACTGTATGTAAAAACTGCCGACCTATTCTTGCACTTGCTGTTCTTGTTTCTGGAGATAGCTTGATGCCATGGCAAATATTCTCAAGGTGTATAAGAGCTTTATTGTCTTGCTCCTTTGCAAGACAATAAGCTTCCTTAATGAGAATGCCATCACCTGATGCAAGATTATGACGGATATACATGGCAAGAAATTTTTTTAAATCTTCTTCATCTCGAAGAGTACCGTTTTGAATATATGTTTCCATCCCGAAAGAGTGAGCGAAACTTCCGGTTGGAAACGCAGTATCATGAATTTGAACAAGATGTAAAAATAATGGGTCAGTGCTGATGTCCTCTATATTTGAATGGTTCTTTGAATCGTCTCTCAGATTCTTCATAGCTAACTCCCACTTCATCCATTAATTTCTCGAGTGTGTGATCATAACGAACAAGAATTTCACTATCATCAATAATGCATTGGGTATGACGGTTTCCTAATTCGAACGCCATCTTCCCCATTTCTTGCATGCTCTTAGGTGTAATAACATAGACTTTTTCCAATTTCGTACGAATCGCTATGAGCGTATTGTCATCTTCATACAAGATATCTCCATAATGAAGATGACCGCCTTCCTGAAGTGATATGGAAACATCCATACCACCCAGTGTTTGCTTACGTAATATTTTTTTGTTTAAGTCTTCCCAGTCAATCTCAAGCCAGTCAACATTTTTGTTTAGTGTCTTAAGATTGCTGATATTTCCTATCGTCTTCGTAAAAATCACGATTAGTATCCTTCTATATGTTTTTTACAAAATTACTTCAAAATGCTATTCGCTATATTGAAATTCATGATTGTTAAAACATGAAGTATCTTTGGCTCATTGCTGCATTCTCAAGTGGTTCACATTGAATAAGTTCTCCATCTACCTTCACTTCATAGGTTTCAGGATTAATATCAATGACCGGCGTTGCATCATTCCACTTCATATCTTTTTTGCCAATATTTCTACAATTTTTGACAGTACCGATACGACGTTTCAGACCTAGCTTCTCCGGAACACCTTTTTCAATGGAACTTTTCGACATAAAGGTAATGTTCGCAGTGTATTTAGCACTACCCATTGCTCCAAACATTGGGCGGAACATCACAGGCTGAGGTGTCGGGATAGATGCACCTGGGTCACCAAGTTGTGCATAAGCGATAAAACCACCCTTAAGAATTGTTTCAGCTTTTACACCGAAGAACTTTGGTTGCCAAAGGACTAAGTCAGCAAATTTACCCACTTCAATAGAACCAATTTCATGGGAGACACCTTGAGCAATTGCTGGGTTAATCGTATATTTTGCAACATAGCGTTTCACACGTAAGTTATCTGAATTATTTTTCTCTCCAGATAATGCACCGCGTTGCTTTTTCATTTTATCCGCAGTCTGCCATGTTCTCATGACCATCTCACCTGCTCGACCCATTGCAAGAGCATCTGATGACATAATACTAATCACACCTAAGTCGTGAAGAATATCTTCTGCTGCGATTGTTTCTGGACGAATTCTAGAGTCAGCAAATGCCACATCTTCAGGTACGTTTTGACTAAGGTGATGACAAACCATCAACATATCTAAATGTTCATCAATGGTATTCACCGTGAATGGTCTAGTTGGGTTTGTTGAAGAGGGAAGTACATTAGGTTGTCCTGCCATCTTCATGATATCAGGAGCATGTCCACCACCAGCACCTTCGACGTGGAATGAGTGAATGACTCGCCCATCAATTGAACGAAGCGTATCTTCAAGGAAACCTGCTTCGTTTAATGTGTCTGTATGGATTGCAACTTGGATATCAGCTAGATCAGCGACTTGTAAGCTACGGTCAATGGATGCTGGAGTTGCTCCCCAGTCTTCATGAATTTTAAGACCTGCTGCACCAGCATCAATTTGTTCCATAAGAGGAGCGAGAGATGACGCATGACCTTTCCCTAAGATACCAATGTTTAAAGGGAAATCTTCAGCAGCCTTTAACATCATTTCGATGTTCCATGAGCCTGGAGTGATAGTTGTTGCCTTTGTACCTTCAGCAGGACCTGTACCGCCACCAAATAATGTGGTTGTACCATTTGCCATCGCAACAGCTAACTGATCTGGTTCAATGAAATGTACGTGGGTATCGATTGCGCCAGCTGTAACAATTTTTCCTTCTCCAGCGATCACTTCAGTAGCTGCTCCACAAATCATATTGGGAGTAACGCCTTCCATAATATCTGGGTTACCAGCTTTACCAATTCCGACGATATAGCCATCTTTGATACCAATATCTGCTTTATAAATTCCTGTATAGTCGAGAATAAGAGCATTCGTGATAAGGAGGTCTAGAACATTTTCATCACGAGTAAAGGTTCCGTTTTGTCCCATACCTTCGCGTAGAACTTTACCGCCACCAAATTTATTTTCATCACCGTAAGAAGTATAATCTTTTTCGACTTCAATCCATAAATCCGTATCTGCTAAGCGAACCTGATCGCCTACGGTTGGACCAAAATTATCTGCGTACTGTTGTCTGTTATATTTCATTTCTTACTAAGCTCCTTTAAAACCTAACTTTTCAGCTCTTTTGATAATTTCATCGACATTATCAATGGAACCGTTAGTCAAATCACTAACTCCGTAAACACAGCGATTTCCGCCTAACTCTACGAGTTCAACTTCCATCTCTTCGCCTGGCTCAAATCGAACAGCAGTACCGGCTGGAATATTTAATCTCTTGCCTACACCTGCTCGGCGGTCAAATGAAAGTTGTCTGTTAACTTCGACAAAATGGATATGGGAACCAACTTGGATGGGGCGATCTCCCGTATTTGCAACGCGGATACGTACAGTAGTACGTCCAGCATTTAGCTCAATAGGATCTTTTGCGAGCCTATATTCGCCAGGGACTATATAATTTTTTTCACCTTGAGTGTTCACTTTAATACCTCTCCTATTTTCAGTAATTCATAGATTTTCGAAAACAATTGGGATCTCTATTAACAACGTTTAGGAGATCGGATTATGTACAGTTACAAGTTTGGTGCCATCTGGGAAGGTCGCTTCTACTTGAATATCAGCGATCATTTCAGGAACACCGTCCATTACATCATCTCGAGTTAATACATGTTTTCCCGACTCCATTAATTCAGCCACTCTTTTTCCATCACGAGCGCCTTCAAAAATAAAGCTAGTAATAATGGCTATAGATTCTGGGTAATTTAGCTTTAGGCCTCTCTCCTTACGTTTCCAGGCCAACTCACTTGCCAGAAAAATGAGTAATTTTTCTTTCTCTACGGGGTTTAAATGCATTACTATTCACCTCATTTATTCAAAGTTTGACAGCTTTCATTCTTCACACCTTTCTCAATAAAGGATTGAAAATAATCTGTTATAGAACTAATAGCCATAATATTATTTCTGTATTAACTTATAATGTAAGCGAAACCTTTGAGGATTTACTGAAAATTAACTTAAAGATTTAATGCTTAAATATATAATCCATTAACAGAAAGTAATGCACATAGGATCTACCTCATTGACTATAACGTCAAGTTATTTTGATTGGTTGCTTACCTTTGTTTTTAAGAATATACATCTGTATTTATAGTTAAACTCATGTAAATTTGAGGTTGTTGCATTGTATTACCATGGTATATTTACTATCGTAAATTTATAGTAATTTTGATATTAATCAAAAAATAAAAACCTGATTAGTTACATATTTTTAATATAAAAACGAATTATATATAAATAAATTAACTAAATAATTATTAATGATTTAGTTAGTATTATCTAATTGAATTTTTCAATGTCGTGATCGCTTGTATTTTTTAATGGCTTCAGCGTAATAAACTCAGTCGTTATTGAGTATATTTCATTGTTTTAATGGTAGTAATTGATTAACTGCTGAAGGTATTATTTAGATTTTTGATGAGATTAAAACAGACATGAAATGGTCATTTTAATTATTGAGAAAATATTAGCGGGTATTCATTTCGTTGCGAAAATGAAGACTGAGGCAGAGTTAAAGCATTTTTCCCAAGAATACTCGAAAAGGTATCGCAATATTCTTTGATTGTTTTTTGTCTTTAAAAACCGGATATAAATAGTGCGACAATCTTTAACTCTGAGAGCTAAAGATTGTCGCACTTTATCTTGTATTTAATTAATAGATGATTTTAATTAGATCATCGCAATGGCTTTGTTAAGACGCTCAATAGTGCGATCTTTACCTACCAAGTAGAGTGTTTCATCAAGGTTTGGTGAGTTTGTACGACCAACAATTGCCGTACGAAGAGGCATTCCTACTTTCCCCATTCCTACTTCAAGATTCACAGTCACTTGCTTTACAACCGCATCGAGCGCTTCAGGTTTCCATTCAGTCACTTCTGAAAGAAGACGAACTAGCTCTTCAAGCACAGGTTTTGAAGTTTCTGTGATCTGTTTCGCTTTTGCCGCTTCATCCATTTCTATCTCTTCAACAAAAAGGTATTTCACCATTTCTGCGAGTTCAACGAGTGTTTCTGAACGTTTAACGTGAGATTGAACTACTTCTGTTAAGTAGTTATCAAACTCCGGCGTATCTTCTGTTTTAACGCCCGCTTTCTCAAGGAAAGGTTTTAATAGCATTGCAAGTTCCGCTGGGTTTTTCTCAATCATATAATGCTGATTGAGCCAGAGAAGTTTAGAAGTGTTAAATGCACTTGCAGATTTGTTCACATTTTTAAGATCAAAGAATTCAACCATTTCATCAAATGAGAAGATCTCCTGATCGCCGTGTGACCAACCTAAACGAACGAGATAGTTAATCACAGCTTCCGGCAGGAAACCGCGATCATAATATTCCATAACGCCAACAGCGCCATGACGTTTAGAAAGTTTCTGACCATCGTCGCCTAAAATCATCGCAAGGTGCGCAAACTGTGGAACAGGTTTGCCCATTGCTTTGAAGATGTTTACTTGACGATAGGTGTTATTGATATGATCGTCGCCGCGAATCACGTGTGTGATTTCCATATCCACATCATCCACAACCACACAGAAGTTGTAAGTTGGTGAACCATCGCCACGAGCGATAATAAGGTCATCAAGCTCGCTGTTTTGAACACTTAAATTGCCGTGAACAAGATCCGAGAAGCTTGTTGCGCCAATTTGTGGGTTTTTAAAACGAACAACAGGACGAATACCTTCCGGTACTTCAGGAAGTGTTTTGCCTGGTTCTGGGCGCCATGTCCCATCGTAACGAGGTTTTTCTTTGCTCGCTTCTGCTTTTGCTCTCATTTCTGCAAGCTCTTCTTGTGTGCAATAGCAATAGTAAGCATGACCACTTTCAAGAAGTTCATCTACCACTTCTTTATAACGATCGAAACGTTTAGTTTGGTAGTAAGGACCTTCATCATACTTAAAACCAAGCCATTCTAAGCTCTCCATAATTGCTTCAACGGCTTCCGGCGTTGAACGCTCAAGGTCTGTATCTTCGATACGAAGTACCGTTGTACCCTTGTTATGTAACGCAAAAAGCTGAGAGAAAAGTGCTGTTCTAGCACCACCAATATGAAGATAGCCCGTTGGAGATGGGGCGAAGCGAGTTTTAATCATAATAATTGATCACACTGTCCGTTTTAAATAAAAAAAGAATAAAAAAACCGATTTATGCGGATATTTTTGAAGGGTTATTATACCACTTTTAGATTCTTATCCACAGATAAATCGGTGTTTTGCGATGCTGTTATTGAAGAGGAATGCCGTTATTGCTTCTCACTTTCTGATGCTTCAACGCTATAATTTGAATTTTCATTTGTATCATCATCAGTTTCATTATTGGCTTCTTTTTTAGCGCGATTTTTCTCAATTCTTTTGCCGATATAGAGCCCAAGTTCAAAGAGAAGAAGCGCCGCTGTTGCAAAGATAATCATGGAGAAAGGATCGGGCGGTGTTGCGATTGCCGAGAATGTGAAAACGCCGATGATAATGTAAGGGCGCTTTTTAATGAGGCTTTCAGTGCTAATGATTCTCAGAGAAATGAGGATAATGAGCACAATCGGAATTTCAAACACAATGCCAAAGAAGAAAAACAGACGTAAAACCGTTGAGAGATATTTGCTGATGTCCGTAGCAATTTCCACGCCCGATGGTGCAGAGCTTGAAAGGAACTTAAACATTACCGGCATGACGGCATAATAAGCAAATGCCATGCCGAGATAAAAGAGCAGGACGCTTGATGCGATAATTGGATATGCCACTTTTTTCTCATGCTGATAAAGCCCAGGTGCCACAAAACTCCATACTTGATATAAAACCCATGGAATGGCGATGAAGAATGAAACCCAAAGCGTGAGTTTAATCGGCACGATAAATGGCGCAATTACGTCTGTTGCAATCATTTTTCCGCCTTCAGGAATTACTTTTAGAAGCGGTGTTGCAACGAAATTATAGATATCATTTGAGAAGTAAACTAAGCAGATAAAAACGAGTAAAACGCCAATGCCGGCACGAATAAAACGATCTCGAAGTTCGATCAGATGATGAATGAAGGATTGTTCTTTTAAAGAGTTATTAGTCATAATTTTATAATGAATGAAGCGCAATTAACTCTTCTGCAGAAGAGGCGAAAAGATATTCCTGAATGAGGCGTGTGCCGGTAATGCCAAGGAGTAAAATGATGGCAGTTAGTAAAATACACTTTGCTGCCGCTTTTCCTCTTAATCCAAAATAGCGATGCGCAAATAAAATGCCGCCATATAACAACCAAGAGAGCGCGATTAATATAGTTTTATGCACAAAATGAGGTGCAAACCATTGATCAATAAATGCGAAACTTGTGAGTAAACTCAAGGTTAATAGAATAAAGCCCATGAGTAATAATCTAAAAAGAAGCACTTCCATCCGCATAATCGGCGGTAATTTATGAGTAATAGACTTCTTCTGTTTCAATGATTTATCACGAAGATAAACTAATAATGCTTGAATCGATGCCATTAATAGAATCGCATAGGCAACAATTGACGTTAAAATATGAAGACTTAACCAAGGGGAAGGCGTACTAAAACTTACTTCTTGCGTGTTGAATAATGTTAATATCTGTACAATGGTTGCAAATGCAGTAAGCCCAATGGCTGTATTGAGATGTCTTCTCATATAAGGAATGACAATCAACAGCATGATAAAGACAGTGATGGAAAGTGCTTCAATGGCACTGACTTGTTGAAAATCTCCGCCGGCGATTTGGTAACTGAGGATGGTTCCTTGCGTTAAAATTCCGGTAATGAGGGAGATATAGCTCAGCTGTAAACACCAATTGCGCCGTTTTTGAGAAAGGGCACATAATAAAAAGAGTGTTGACAAAAGATAGAGTCCAATATTGATGGTAACTAACGTCATGGTCTTAAGATTCTTACCTTTTTATATCTAGGAGGGAACTTTAAACAAGTCCCCATTTCAAGTAAACTATACAATGATTTTACTAGAAATTTCATAAGAAATATAAATAAAAGCTAAAAAGGGTTTTTATGTTTGAGAATTTAAGTGATCGTTTACGACAAACGATGCGCTCGCTTCGCGGACAAGCGAGATTAACAGAGAGCAATATTCAGGATGCGCTTCGTGAAGTCCGAATGGCGCTTTTAGAGGCAGACGTTGCCCTTCCTGTTGTTAGAGAATTTATTAATCAGGTGAAAGAGCGTGCGGTCGGTAAAGAAGTGATCGACAGCCTCAATCCTGGTCAAGTATTTATTAAAGTGGTTCATGAAGAACTTATCCAAATTATGGGTGAGAGCAATGAATCCTTAAATTTACGCGTACAACCGCCGGCAATTATCTTAATGGCAGGTTTACAAGGTGCTGGTAAAACCACGAGCGTTGGTAAGCTTGCGCGTTTCTTAAAAGAGCGTGAGAAGAAGAAAGTTGCGGTTGTGAGTGCGGACGTATATCGTCCTGCGGCAATTGAACAGCTTAAAACGGTTGCAGGGCAAGTCGGTGCGGAATTCATTCCATCTACAGCTTCTGAAAAGCCACAAGATATCGCCCGTAAAGCGATTGAAAGTGCAAAACTCATGAATGCCGATGTCTTGATTGTCGATACTGCAGGTCGTCTTCATATTGATGAAGAGCTCATGGACGAGATCAAAGAAGTTCATGCGGTATTGAATCCTGTGGAAACGCTCTTTGTTGTGGATAGTATGACAGGGCAAGATGCGGCAAATACGGCAAAAGCATTTAATGATGCGCTTCCGTTAACCGGCGTGATCTTGACGAAAATTGATGGAGATGCGCGCGGTGGTGCGGCACTTTCTATTCGTCATATTACGCAAAAGCCGATTAAATTCTTAGGGGTTGGTGAGAAGCTTGAAGCACTTGAGCCTTTCCATCCCGATCGTTTAGCATCTCGAATTTTAGATATGGGTGATGTTCTATCACTTGTTGAAGAGATGGAAGCGAAAGTTGATAAGGATGAAGCAGAGCGCCTGACGAACAAGTTCAAAAAAGGCGAAGGCTTAGACTTAAATGACTTCAAAGCGCAAATGGAACAGATGCTCAATATGGGCGGTATCAATACGCTCTTAACAAAATTGCCGGGAATGGGCGATATTGCTGAGAAAGCGAAAGGAAAAGTGGACGATAAAATTTTCGTACAGAAAATTGCGATCATTAATTCCATGACGCCAAAAGAGCGTGCAGATCATAAGCTTATCAAAGCACCTCGCCGTAAACGTATTGCAGATGGTGCCGGCGTGAATATTCAAGAAGTGCATAAGCTTCTAAAAGAGTTCGATCAGATGCAACGCATGATGAAGCAATTTAAAGGTGGCGGTGTTCGTAAGATGATGCGCTCTTTAAAAGGCAAAATGCCACGCCGATAGAATCGAGCGATTCAGCATTTAAAACAGATTGAAATTGAAAAGAGAAATGTTCGAAAGACGTTTCTCTTTTTTATCCATGATAGAGAATATTTTGTATGAATTTCCCGTATAGTGAAATCATATTTCTTATTAAAACAGGTAAAAAGGATCAACATTATGAGCGAATCCACCCACTCCGGCATTCCCCCTTATATTGATAAACAAGCGATTTCACAAGCTGGAAACGCTCATGAAAATAGCATCAACAGTGATCTGTTAGCAAAAACGCTTGCGAATGCACTCAATAACGCAACGGTGGAAGCTCGCCGTAGAAGGCGTTGGAATATCTTCTTTAAACTCACTTTTTTGATGATTTTTGTGTTGATGGTTTTAGGTTTACTAGCCGGCAATAGCATGAAAGGAAGTAATATCCAGATTGATGATTCCGGCAATATCATTACGCGTTATACGGCGGTGATTGATGTGAAAGGCGAGATTGCAGAAAATAGCGATGCGAGCGCAAGCCGAATGATTTCCGGCATTCAAAGAGCATATCAAGATCCTTATGCCGTTGGCATTATTTTACGAATCAATTCAGGTGGTGGATCGCCAGTACAAAGCGGTTATGTATATGATGAAATTAACCGTTTACGAGCGCTCTATCCGGAGAAGAAAATCTATAGCGTGATCGAAGATATCGGCGCTTCCGGCGCGTATTATATTGCGGCGGCAACGGATTATATCTATGCGGATAAAGCGAGTTTAGTCGGATCCATTGGTGTGACGGCGGCGAGTTTTGGTTTTACAGGATTGATGGAAAAAGTCGGTGTTGAACGACGTTTATATACTTCCGGCGAATATAAAGCGTTCTTAGATCCATTTTCTCCTCAAAATGCCGTTGAAACAGATTTTTGGAAAGAAGTTCTGAGCGGCGTGCATGATCAGTTTATTGCCGCTGTGGAAAATGGACGAGGAACCCGTTTAAACGTTCAAGAGAACCCAAATCTTTATAGCGGTTTAGTTTGGAATGGGGAACAAGCGCTAGAAATTGGTCTAATTGATGGTTTAGGTTCAGCGCAAACGGTTGCGCGTGAGGAATTATCGGCTGCATATTTAGTGGATTTTACCGAGAAAGAAGATCCTTTTGCGAAGATGATGAAAGAGCTTGGAATGGGCGTTGTTTCCGGCGTAAAAGCAGCATTTCCTGAAATAGAATGGCGTTAATGTATTTCTTGATGTGGAAGTGTTTTGGATAGTGATATGAAACTATTTTTAGATATTGATGGTGTGATGGTTCATGCCAATCCGCATCGAACTGTGGAGCATGAAGAAGATGGTTTCTATCGCTTTAATCTACAAGCGATAGAAGCTTTAAATATGCTCATCAAAGAGATGAATATCGAGGAGATCATTCTCTCTACATCTCATCGCTTTAATTTTAATCCTTACAAGTCCTTATATTGGGTTAAGGGACATAGAGATTAGGGAATTTTTAGTACAAGAAAAAAGCCAAAACTAGTTTTGGCTTTTATTTTTGATCTTTTATTACATTCATCTGTTTCAAATTAACGAGTTGGGCAAGCGATTCTGTTTGATACAGTTTTAGTGTATTGAGCGATTACTTGACCATTTTTAAGTTTTTGGTAAGAACAGAATTTTTTACCGTATGCGCCTTGTGTTTCTCCTACTAAAACTTCAGTAACAGGAGAATAGTTATTGTGATAACCGTTGTTGTAATCACCGTTGTTGTGGTATTTGTATGCGAAAGATTGGTTCGCAAGAAGTGCGGTTGCTAAAACAAGACCTGTAATTGTTAATTTTTTCATAAATCATACCTTTGTTTATATATAGTTAATATTAAAATCAGCCATTTATATATAATAGCTATTTGTATATTAATGTATAAAATTATAAAATCAAATAATATTATATATTTTAATTAATCGATTTTTTTAAGCAAAGCGATGTCTTGTGATTGAAATAAGTTTCATGTTAGAAATTAAAAGGCTTTAAGCATGATGCTTAAAGCCTTTTGTTTTTCTTCATTGTTTTAAAAATTTAATAGCACGTTACATTTCTAATTAGTTTACTTTAATCTAGTTTTTCAACGCTGAAAGCGCACGTCTTACGAAAATTACGGCAACTAATACGAAGATAAATAAGCCGAGAAGCTGTTGCACCATCGGTGTTGAAGTGCCGAAGATATCTGTCATTTGACCAAGAAGCGATAATGGTGCATTTTTACGATCATCGGGCACAGCATCAATATTCATGCTTACCACAATAATTGCCGCCATAATGACGCCGACTAAGCTTTCACCTACGATTAAACCGGAAGCGATAAGTGCGCTACGACGATCTGCTTTTTGATGCGCTTGATTGCGCGCATCTTCAGATTGCTTCTCAAGACGTTTATGCACCATGCGTTTAATGATCCATGAGATTAATCCGCCGATAAAGATCGGTGTTGTAATGCTCGGTGGCAGGTAAATCCCCATTCCCACAGCTAATGCCGGCAAACGGAATTTTGAACCTGTCTGCTTTAAGATGAAATCAATGGCAATAATCACGGCACCAATCACAAGCCCGATAATAATCATCGACCATTCTAAGTTGCGAGAGAAAATACCGGAAGAGATGGTTGCCATAAGTGTCGCTTGCGGTGCTGCTAATACTTGTGTTGGATCCATGTTTTCTCTAGGAAGTGCGCCGGTAAAACCATACGCTTGATAGAGAATATCTAAGATTGGTGCAATCACAATCGCCCCGACAATACAGCCCACGAGAAGCGCAACTTGTTGTCTCCAAGGCGTTGCATGAACAAGGTAACCTGTTTTGAGGTCTTGTAAGTTATCGTTAGAAATACTCGCAATAGCAACGACGGCACTTGTTGTAAAGAGCGCAAGCGCTGTTGCAAATTGCTTGCCATCCGCCGTTTCCATTAAACCGCCGGTTTCTCCTACAAAGAGAAGTAAAAGTGCGGCAATCGTCACAGCGACAATGCCAATGCCGGAAATCGGACTTGCAGAAGAACCCACTAATCCCGCCATGTAACCACTTGCAGCGGCCACTAAGAAGCCCATGACAAACGCGAAAACCACAGATACGATCACTAATGTCCATGCAAAACCTGCGGAGAGATTGGCATCGGCAATAAAGGTATAAAACGTACCTAATAAGATCGCTAACATCGCAATCATAATCATTAAAATGGTTTTCGGCGAGAGATCTTGTTCTGTACGATTCGTAGAATTGCCGGTATCGCCTTTGAGTGCGCCGAGCGACATTTTAATGCCTTCAATCACAGGCTTGAAGAGCGTTAATAACGTCCAAAGTGCGGCAATGGCTAATGTGCCAGCGCCGATAAAGCGCACATCTTCCGCCCAGATTTGAGAAGCGATCGCCGCATAACTCATCTCCGCAGGGAAATCGCCGGTGCTACTTAAAATCGGAACGGCAACGCCCCAAGCCATGAACGCACCGATAATAATCGCGATACAAGACACGATTCCCACTAAATAACCGGCGCTCATGAGCGCTAAAGAGAAACCCATGGGGATTTGGAAAATCGCTTTGCCGGCAACCGCCCAATAAGATGTGCTTCCTGAAAGAATTCTAAAGCCACTTGTAAATAGCGTAACGGCAGCAGCGATTGCGCCACCAAATAGAATATCTTTCAGCCCTTCTTTCGAGGAGCTTTTACCATTTTTATCGACTTCTTCACTGCAACCTGCTTTGAGGATTTCAGCTGCGGCAACGCCTTCAGGATAAGGAAGATCACTCTTCACAACCATCACATGACGAAGCGGAATAGAGAAGAGTACGCCGAGCATTCCGCCGGCAGCGCAGATTAAGAACGTCATGAGGAAGTGGAAATCATTCCAATAGCCGATCATCAATAATCCCGGAATGACGAAGATGATGGAAGATAACGTGCCGGCAGCAGAAGCCTGCGTTTGCACCATGTTGTTTTCTAAAATGGTGGAACCGGCGAAGAGTTTGAGAACCGCCATGGAAATCACAGCAGCCGGAATGGCGGAAGAGAAAGTGAGTCCGACTTTAAGTCCAAGATACACATTTGAAGCGGTGAAAATCACCGTAATAAGCGCTCCGAGGATCATTCCCCGGAGCGTCAGTTCTCGCATTTGATTCATGAGTAATCCTTAATAATCAATTTGAAAGATAGTTTAAAAAAAGGGCTAGTCTACTATTGATCATTGAGAGTTGCACACAAATGGTAGTTTTTTGTAAATCAGATTAAATAATTAATACAAAGTATTGAAAACCGTCGTTCGCAGGCAAAAATTGACATTTAAAACGGCATAATAGAACGCATTATCCTCTTTATTGTAAATATTTATTGTGAATATTTATCGTAACTGTTTTTTGTGGAAATATGCGTCACAAAATAGGAGTCAAAAAGTGTCTTTTAAAGAACCTGCTTTACAGGTAGATAATTTTTCTTGGTACGGAATGTTGAAAGATTCTTGGAAATCGACCACGGGATTTAAACAGCCGATAGCGTTAAGCCTTATCTACATTATTGTTATTTTAAATATTGGCATTGTCTTTATGGCGTTAGGAAGATCGGTATTTAGTTTGATTTCCTTCTTTGGCATCTTGATCTATTGCAACGCTTCCTTGAATGTTGCGATGTCTAAATTAGCATTACGGCATTTAAGAGAAGAGCCCATTGATTGGAAGTGGGATTTTATCTCCTTCTTATTCCAAATGCCTTTTTTGAAATTTTTACTCACAAGTCTACTCTTTATCGTATTCTATATTACGCTTGGAATCGCACTGTTTTGGGTGATATCGTTAGAAAATTCAATGCTGAGCATATGTGCGATTATTTTGAGTATGATCATTTTTTTCTATTGCATGACGGCGTACTCTTTCGTATTTCATATCTTGAATGATCGGCATCATATTGGAATTTTCAGCGCTTTAAAGTTGTCTCGGAAGCTTGTAATGCCAAGACTTTGGAAAATTTTAACGCTCTATTTAACGGTATTGTTTGCAATAGTAATCATCTCGATTGTGATCTATATTTTGCTCACCATTGTGATCATTGGTTTATATCCGCATTTTATTCAGGGGCTGAGTTCTATCGAAGCGTCGTTTATCTCTTGGATTCCTCAGATTTGGATTCTCATTTCATTTATATGTTGCCACTATTTAGTATCTTAGTGAGTAAGCTTTATCTGCGATCGATTCATCAAGAGAACCATCAATGAGCTTTAAGGTTTAAAAACTTTGATTGAATAATAGTTATAAAAAAGGCTTCTAATCCTAAGATTGAAGCCTTTTTTGATGAATGTTTGAAATGAACGGATTAATGATCGTAATCGTTATCAATTAATACTGCTTTCATAAGTAGACTTGCCGTTGCCGTATTACACGCAATCGGAATGTTATAGAGCGTTGATAAACGAATCAAGGCTTTTACGTCAACATCGTGTGGCATTGGTGTGAGCGCATCGGTGAAGAAGATGAGCATATCTAATTCGCCAGAACAGATTCTTGCACCTAATTGCTGATCTCCGCCTAAAGGACCGCTTTTAAGGCAAGTGAGCGAGAGATCTGGATACGCTTCTAAGATGTGCTTCCCCGTTGTTCCTGTTGCAAACAACTCGTGTTGACGAAAGTACGGCAAGTAATCGCCAACCCAATCGACTAATAATTTCTTCTTTGCATCATGTGCGACAAGCCCGATGGATAAAGATTTCATAACAATCCTCTTATAAAGTGAGATGAGATTTCGTCTGATTGTACCTGTAAAATCTACTTTTCAGAAGCCTGAGATATTTTTAATCGTCCTAAAAGCGGAATCGATTTCCAACGTAATCCTGAAGACTCTATCACCACAAGCGGTGCTAAGAGAAAGAGCGCCGTGATATTGGGAAGCACCATTAAGCCATTAAATACGTCTGCTAATTGCCAAACCACATCGACTTTCACAAAGGAAGCGCCGAAAATCCCGATCACGGCAACAAGCTGAAACAGCGGTACGGCAATGCGGTTTTGAAAGAGATAACGAACATTCGTTTCGGCATAATAGTACCAACCGATAATGGTGGAAAAGGCGAAGAAGAGCAGGGAGACGGCGATAAAAATCCCGCCCGCAGAGCCAAAAACCATCTCATAGGCATATTGCGTAATCGTAATGCCGGTGCCTTCTCCTTCAAAGAAGCTCAAGAATGAAGGATTCGTAGAGCCCGAAGCTTCCCAACCGCGAATGCCGGAAGTAATAATCACAAGTCCTGTTAATGTCACAATCACGCCGACAACAAATACGCCCATCATGGCGATATATCCTTGCTCTTCCGGTGTTTTTACCTTTGCAACAGCATGTGCATGCGGCGTTGAACCCATTCCGGCTTCATTGGAGAAAAGTCCTCGTGCAATTCCAAGACGCATCGCTTGTTGAATCGCAATACCGGCACCGCCGCCGAGTACCGCTTCCGGATTAAATGCCGCAATAAAGATCATTTTAAATGCCGGCAATATGAATTGATAATTCATCGCCAAAACTATAATGGCACCAATGAGATAGAAAAATGCCATAGAAGGCACAACTTTTTCGGTAAAAGAGGCAATGTTTTTAATACCGCCAATCACGACAAAAGCCACTAAAACCGCAACGACTAAGCCGGTAATCCATGTGGGAATATTGAGGGATTTTTCAAATGCCGAAGCGATGGAGTTTGATTGCACCATGTTTCCAATTAAACCGAGTGCAAGAATAATAAGGATCGCAAAAAGTACGGCAAGCCATTTTAAACCAAGCCCTTTTTCAATGTAATACGCAGGACCGCCGACCATTTGTCCGGAATGATCTTTGGTTTTATATTTTTGCGCCAGCATTGCTTCAGCATAGATTGTTGCCATTCCAAAAAAGGAAGAGACCCACATCCAAAAGATGGCACCCGGTCCGCCGGCAATAATAGCTGTTGCCGGACCTGCAAGGTTTCCGGTTCCCACTTGTCCGGCGATTGCGGTTGAAACAGCTTGGAAAGAACTCATTCCGCCTTTATCCGCTTTTTTGCCGGAAAGGGTAAATTTTGAAAAGAGCGCATTGACCGCAGTTTTAAATTTTCGAACCTGAATCCCTTTCAGAATAATCGTATAGAAAATCCCAATACCGCAGAGAAGATAGATTAAAAGATAATCCCAAAGGACGGTTTGGATGGTTGTCAAAATTGACTCAAACATAGTGTGATAAAAGCCTTTACTCAATGATGTTGAATGAAAAACAACTTTAAGATTCTCATATTGAGAATCTATGTATCTTTAATT
Organism: Ignatzschineria sp. LJL83; assembly: GCF_054871845.1. Taxonomy (NCBI): domain Bacteria; kingdom Pseudomonadati; phylum Pseudomonadota; class Gammaproteobacteria; order Cardiobacteriales; family Ignatzschineriaceae; genus Ignatzschineria; species Ignatzschineria sp. LJL83. The sequence goes on along the minus strand of NZ_JBTXLY010000019.1, from coordinate 2,850 downwards.
GTGATTATTATAATCACAATTTATGAAAGATGGTAGTGTTGATTTGAATAATCTTGGCAAGATTTCTGATGAAACATACGATCTTTCGCAAGTTATCATTGAAAGATTTTTAGCTATTATGGGGAAGTCTGTATAATACGCAGACAGCTTATTAGTAATATTATTAGAATCATTACTAAGTTTATTTAATAAAATAAATCGTCTTTTTAATATTGATTTGTAATCGATGATTTAGCATGAATATGTTGTGAGGGGGCTTAAATATGGATGTATTAGTATTGGGAAGTGGCGTTGTTGGAACATCGCTTGCTTATTACTTAGCGAAAAAAGGGTTTAAAGTTACTGTTGTAGATCGCCAAGAAGGTGCAGGACTTGAAACAAGCTATGCTAATGCAGGACAAATATCTCCAGGATATGCAACGCCATGGGCAGCGCCGGGAATTCCATTTAAAGCAATGAAATGGATGCTTCAAAGAAAACACGCACCGCTTGCGATTAAAATGACTGCTAGCATGAAGCAGTATAAATGGATGATGGATCTGCTCTTAAACTGTAATGAGAAGAGTTATGCGGTGAATAAAGCACGCATGGTTCGTGTGGCAGAATATAGCCGCGATTGTTTAAGAGAACTTCGTGAAGAGATCGGGCTTCATTATGAAGAGCGTACATTAGGCACAACACAATTACTTCGTACAGAAAAACAGATGGAAGCGATTAAAAGCGATATTGCGGTATTGGAAGAGTTTGGCGTTCCGTATGAAGTTTTAGATCAAGAAGGCATTATTGCCGCAGAACCGGCATTAGCTAAAACTGCTTATAAACTTGCCGGCGGTTTACGTTTACCAAATGATGAAACAGGCGATTGCTATCTCTATACTTCTCGTTTAGCGGAAAAAGCGAAAGAACTTGGCGTGGAGTTTAAATTTGGTCACGTTGTAGAAAAAATCGAAGTTGCTGGCGATAAAGTCACCGGCGTTTGGATTGATGGCGAGCGTTTAACTGCTGATAATTACGCCGTTTGCTTAGGAAGCTATGGAGATAATATCTTAGCGCCGATCGGCATTAATATTCCGGTATATCCGCTCAAAGGATATTCCTTAACGATCCCCATTACCGATCCGGCAATGTCACCAAAATCAACGATTTTAGATGAAACCTACAAAATTGCGATCACTCGTTTTGATGATCGTATTCGTGTGGGAGGTATGGCGGAGCTTATGGGATATGATCTCTCTTTAGATCTACGCCGTAGAGAAACGTTAGAGTTCGTCACGAATGATCTTTACCCTGATGGCGGAGATATTCCAAAAGCAGAATTCTGGACAGGATTACGTCCGGCAACGCCAGATGGTACACCGATTTTAGGAAGAGCTAAATACGATAATCTTTTCCTCAATATCGGACATGGAACATTAGGTTGGACAATGGCTTCAGGTTCAGGGCGTTATGTGAGCGATCTCATTGCCGGCGTTACCCCTGAAATTAGTACAGAGGGTTTAGATATCACGCGTTATAAAAAGTAAGCGAATGAAGAATCTGTAAGATTATTGATCAGATTTTTTATAAGATTCTCATTAGATATCGAAGTAAAAAAGAGGATTGTAAGGTGCATTTAAAAGCACAGTACAATCCTCTTTTTATTATCATTTTTATAGCCTCTTTACAGCTTTTGATGACAACATTCGCTGGGATATTAGACTTTATTCTGAGGATTCTTGATTCATATTTTTCTCTAAATAAGGGTCGTTGATTAAATGCAGATATATCAATCCATGTACTGATGTCAGGAAAGGGATTAGCCATAAGGAAATAATGAACATTATGAAATAGGCTAAAAGTACGTAGATGAAAACAGAGAGGATGCCAGCTGTGTAAGGATCATTCGCTATCAGTAGAGGTAGAACAATTAAAGCTATTACAGTGAATAAAATCCACATCGATATATATAGGATAATGAAGAGAACAAGATAAAAAACACCTATTTTTAACCAACGGTTCATAATGAGTTTTCGTGAGGTTTCCATGACTTTCCAGAATCCCATTGTGGGATAATCCGCCATAATAAAAAGGACTAACGAATAGAAAAGAGCTATTGCAAATAACACACAATATAGAGTGATGACGAGTAAACCTTCAAATAGTGAGCTTTCGATAGACTGAAGTAAAAATCCCATTCCCAAAAGTGGGATCAAGGTGAAAATGAAGAGCACAATATTGATAAGAAACAATCGGCCCATTATCGGAAAGAAACTAAATAGCCCGTCGAGTAAGGGATTGCGCCACTTTCTGAGGTGCCTTAACGTGATTTGAGAAAATCCGGCAACTAATGCGACATTGATCATAAGATTGAATAACATAAATATGATGGCGCCGATGCCGGGCATAGAAGAGCTATATGCAAAGCTGTGGTGGCTAGGTGTCATTGCAATGCTGATACCTAAAAATATTAAGTTAATCGCTAAACTAATGAGAGATACTAAAAAATATTTAAGTTTTAAACCTTTAATGGAGGCGATTGCCTTTTTAAGGATATCGAAAACATTAAAATTATAATTTCCTTGAATGATCTTCTGTAGTTTTTGATCCAAGGATAGCCTAACGGGATTTTTCAACATATTGATAAAACCTTTAAGGAGTTGTTAGTAAATAGCATTGAATAGATCGCTATTATAAGGAAATAAACTTCAATATGAGTAAAATGCAGAATCCTACTTTTAATCTTCCTTAGATCCAAGTATGAAGTGCGACACTTTTTAACTATCTGAAACGGAAGTAAGATGTGACAATGCTCCATTATCCATCCCTTCCCGGAGTTGAATTATGTCGCATTATTCACATCTTACCCTTGAA
>NZ_JBTXLY010000018.1:0-29398 GCF_054871845.1 Ignatzschineria sp. LJL83 | reverse complement strand
TTCAAGGGTAAGATGTGAATAATGCGACATAATTCAACTCCGGGAAGGGATGGATAATGGAGCATTGTCACATCTTACTTCCGTTTCAGATAGTTAAAAAGTGTCGCACTTCATACTTGGATCTAAGTATCTTTAATATCAAAATTATCATAACTGTCGCCCTTTTGGTTTGAAGCTCTCAAAAAAATTCATACTACGCGCAGAAGAGTTACAGATAAATGTTCAGATAAATATCAATATTCGATCCAACAATGAATCTGAAAAAGGCATAAAAAAAGCTTAGAGAATTTCTCTAAGCCTTTGGTTTTAAGCATTATCGTTACATTATTCTGATATGATTTTAATATATAAATCAATAATATAGAGATATTTTATCGATGATTTTTATCAATAAGTTTTTTGGATAAATCAATTACTCATCACTATGCAAATAACGTGCGAGCATTGTCATATCATCAGAAGGACCAATATCTGCCCATACAACGTATGCTGAACCTTTCGCAGATTCGATTACTTCACCCTTCTCCGTTTTTAACTCACCAATAATGATGTCACGGTTGCCGTGCTGGTTGATCACTTCTAAACGGTCGCCTGTTGAGAAACGGTTTTTCGCTTGTAACTTAGAAAGACCTGTTTCTGCATCATATTCCAATACTTCTGCCACATATTGCTGACGAGAATGGATGGAATTTCCTGTTAAGTAGTTTTGATAAGCATGCGGTGCGTGACGTTGTAAGAAACCTTCTGTATAACCACGGTTCGCAAGACCATCTAATTTACCGTAAAGCTCAGGATTGAACTCTCTGCCCGCAAGTGCATCATCAATGGCTTGACGATAGAGTTGTGTCGTTCTTGCAACATAGTAAGGAGATTTTGTACGACCTTCGATTTTGAGAGAATCAACACCAATTTCAATTAATTTTTGAACGTGCTGAATCGCGCGAAGATCTTTTGAGTTCATGATGTATGTTCCATGCTCATCTTCACTGATCTCCATCCAATCGCCTTTACGCTGACCATTTTCTTGGATGAGATATGGTTTTACTGCTTCAGGATGTGGCGTATATGCTTTTCCTGTTGAAAGGTCGGTATATGCTACTTCATTCATTGCATCTTGAATAAATGTCACAGGATTCACACCGATATTTGGATGCTGGCTCTCTTCACGATAGATGCGTTGCATATCTGTTCCGACCGGCACAAGTTCCCCTTCCGGCGTTTCAGTACCATCTGTTAAACCATAGTTCCAACGACAAGAGTTCGTGCATGTTCCCTGATTCGCATCACGGTGGTTAAAGTAACCTGATAACAAGCAACGACCTGAATAAGCGATACAGAGCGCACCATGAACAAATACTTCAAGCTCCATATCTGGACATTCTTGACGAATCTCTTCAATCTCAGAAATCGATAATTCACGAGATAAAATCACGCGCGTTAAACCTTGCTTCTGCCAGAATTTTACAGTTGCGCTGTTTACGGCATTTGATTGCACGGAAAGATGGATATCTTGATCTGGGAAACGCTCACGAACCATCATGATTAAACCTGGATCTGACATGATTAATGCATCAGGTTTGAGCTCTAATACCGGCGACATATCATCAACGAATGTTTTTAATTTTCCACCGTGTGGCATGGTATTTACGGCAAGGAAGAATTTTTTATCATGCTCATGCGCGTAATCAATTCCCATTTTTACACGTTCTGTGTTACGGAAATCATTGTTACGAACACGTAAGCTATAACGTGGTAAACCTGCATATACTGCATCAGCGCCGTAAGCGTATGCATATTGTAAGTTTCTAAAAGTTCCTGCCGGCGCAAGAAGTTCTACTGATCTTTTTTGTGACATTTTAAAAGTTCCTTTCAAGGGAAAGCGATCGACCGCATTCAATTTAAAATTAAATGTATCTCGTAAAAAACAAAAAACGTAGAATCACGCTACGTTTCTAGTGTTTATTTGAGGGTGTTTTGACAACATTTTGCTGTACTTCATTCCTGCAATAACCTGATAAATTCAAGTCGTGCCGTATTCTACTACACTCATTTTATTTTACTAGAGAATTTACCCAAATACCCTTGATACAAATTTACAACATGTCGCTATTCAAGCGCTTTTTTAGAAACTTTTACTGTGGAATATTTAATTATTTTTACAATTGATGGATATTAAGTATATTTAATATCAAAAAGATAATAATATTAAATATTCACAGCCTCAAACTTGCGATTTAATAAATGCCCCATAAATGAAATACTGATACTTATAAAATAAGGAGCTTGCTTGTGAAAGTTATCGAACAGCTCATCGAAGAGAGTAAAACACCTATATATATTTTATTAATGTCTGCGCTCATTGGTATTCTCGCGGGATTATTAGGAACTGTATTTCAAATCAGCGTAGCTTTTATCTCATCCTTTAAAGTGTCTAGTATAGAAGGCTACTTTAGTGAAAAATGGCAACTGGGCATTGCTGTCTTCTGTATCTCTGCATTATTAGCAATGTTTTCCTATTATATTGTGAAAAAGTTTGCGCCTGAAGCAAGTGGTTCTGGTATTCCTGAAATAGAAGGCACCTTGCAAGATCTTCGTCCTACTCGCTGGCGCCGAGTGATTCCTGTCAAATTTTTAAGTGGTTTAGGCTCCTTAGGTGCCGGAATGGTTCTCGGAAGAGAAGGTCCCACAGTACAACTTGGCGCAAATATTGGGGCTATGATTGGCGATCTTTTTCGCTTAAAAAACAGTGATGATAAACACACGCTCTTAGCATCCGGTGCGGCTGCTGGATTATCTGTTGCATTTAATGCGCCTTTGGCGGGCATCGTTTTTGTGATTGAAGAGATGAGAAGTGAATTTAAATATGGATTGATTTCATTCAAAGCTATTATGATTGGCTCTGTCATGGCGACTATTGTCTTTAGGATGATTAGTGGTAGTCACTTATTACTCAATATTGGGGAATTTCAAGCCGCAGAATTAATCTCCCTATGGTTATTTCTATTATTGGGGCTTTTCATAGGGGCTTTCGGAATTATTTTCAATAATTCCCTACTCTTTTTACAGGATCGATTCCAAGCATTTTACAACAACAAAACATACCGATTTGTTCTCAGTGGTGGCTTAATCGGTGGAAGTTGTGGCTTAATAGCCCTTTACCTTCCTGACGCTGTAGGAGAAGGTTTTGGTGCAATTACTAGCTGGAGTCAGCATCATTTCTCTATTCAAGTACTGTTCATTTTATTAATTATTCGATTCTTTACATCCATCATCAGCTTCAGCTCCGGTGCATCTGGTGGGCTTTTTTCGCCCCTTTTAGCCCTAGGAACTCTTTCCGGCGCACTATTTGGAAGTATCGCAGCAGATTTTCTCCCATCTTACCAATTAGAACCTGGAATCTTTGCAATCTCCGCAATGGGAGCCCTTTTCGCTGCAACCGTGCGCGCACCCTTAACCGGCGCAATTTTAGTATTAGAGCTTACCGGCAATTTCTCTTTAGTCCTAACAATGCTAATCACTTGCTTAGGCTCCACAATCGCTGCTCAAGCCCTCGGTGGAAGACCTCTTTATACCGTACTCTTAGAGAAAAAATTAGCGAAGCAGAAAGAGAATATTCCTAAACCTTAATTTCTTTATTTAAGATGTTCAGAATTATTTTGGATATTTTCCTAAAAGAATATCAGTTTCACTAAACACACAGTTAGGACTCCCACCTCTTGTATCTTGCATAGAAACAAATACTTGTTTTTCATTTTGATCTTCACTAAAGGTAGCTCCATTCACACATTCACAATATGGATTTTTTTGAATGATTTTTATAGCTTTTTCCATTAATTGTCTATTTTCATCTGATTCTTCACCATAAAAACCTCTATACATATCATCAGATAAAGGAGCTAGCTCTTCTTCATAGCTGTCAGAATCTGCATATATATCCTGTATATTTAAAGTTTCTAATAAATATTCATTCTTTTTCAAAGCTATTTCATAATATTTTACTGAACGACCTTGAAGAATTCTCATCACTTCTTCTCTTTTATTTTGTGGCATTCTATAACCAAAATATATTCCTGTAACCGCTCTAAAATTATAAAACTGTCGTCCAGGTTTTGTTGTAGTAATTCTGATTTCTTTCTCATATTCCCAGCATTTAGATTTTATTCCAAACATCTTTCTTAAAAAACTCTCATGAACATCCTCTAAGAGATCTTGCATATCAACTTCAGGAACAACATCCCTATAATGCATATTAAGAATATTATGATATCGCCCCCAATATTGACATAAAACATCCAAATCATATTCTATGCAAAATCCTCGATGACTATCCCCATAATGCGCCCAAAATAATCTTTCTATTGGAGTGGTGCTAAGTGAATAAATTCCGCTAGACTTAACAAACCCATACATTTCTTCCAATGAACTCTTCACATTTCCGGCGGAGATATTACCCTTAGAACTCATAACATCTAAAAGTTGATTAGGTTTATCTTTAATAAATGTACATTCAAAGGGATCGTTTAAAGTTTCTCTAGTTGCCGCCCAAATATAGTTATTTTGTAAAGCATCTAGATCATGATCATTGCCATATCTATATTTATATACTTTCATGTTCTTTACCTTTCTAGAATGGTTTACAAACTTACCTTACAGAATATTTTTTAAAGAACAACAAAAAACCCTGTAATTTCTTACAGGGTTTTTGTCTATTGATTTGGTGGGTGCTGAGGGGATCGAACCCCCGACCCTCGCCTTGTAAGGGCGATGCTCTACCAGCTGAGCTAAGCACCCAATAGATGGGATATACTAATCTACTGAAGGAAGATTGTCAATTTTACAATGTTTAAATACTGTACAAATTCACCATCTTTTTTGATTCACTTGAAACTGCTGTTTCTTGTCAATCTCACCAACTATACTAGCTTGGAATTAAACTCTACAATGTAGCGGTTTTAAAATTTGGTGGGTGCTGAGGGGATCGAACCCCCGACCCTCGCCTTGTAAGGGCGATGCTCTACCAGCTGAGCTAAGCACCCAATCAGAACCGAGTTCTTCATGGTGTTGCTTGGTTCTGAGCGTCTGCTCCGTCTCAAACAACGAAGACAAGTATACTTCATTTTTCGAATGAGTCAAAACTTTTTGTGCGTAATTATTTATCGAATGAATATACCTAAATCATATCAACCCATTACAATCTGATTTCTTTCTAATAATCTTAAAAACTGTTTTATCTACCCTATTGCTCATCACAAATACTTCCTAAATTAAACCTATACAAACCCAGACAATCCATAAATTAATTCTCACTATATAAGAATAGTATTTTTAAAAACCATGAGATGTTGTTATGTTTAAGAAATCTCGGAGGTCATTATGAAAAATTCAGATCGTATCCTTAATATCCTTTCTTACATTGGAAGAGCAGGAAAACCTGTTTCTCCCAAAGAATTAGAAACACACTTAAATATTCCCATTTCTACCATTTATAGAATTTTGAATATTCTTATCTCATGGGAGTTCATTACCAATTCTCATATTTTGGGACTTTATACATTAGGTGCACAAAGTTTAAAAGGTCGCGATCTTTATGAGAAATATTCCTTCCTTACATCTGATATTCAGAAAATTCTCACGACTTTAATGGAAAACAGTCATGAATCTGCAGCAATTATTGTGAGTGATTTATCGCAAACAATCTGCGTATCCATGATTGAAAGCACACAAGCTTTAAGATGTTCTTTTGTGCCAGGAAAAGGCGATGTCTTAATTCAAGGCGCGAGCGGTAAAACGCTTCTCGCTTTTTATAACGAATCTATTCGTGAAAAAATCCTTAAACAATATTTCCCTCATCAAGATGATCCAAAAAGAATCGCACTAATCGCAAATCTCAACACGATTCAACAACAAGGATATGGCAGAAGTATGGGGGAAATTGATGAAGGCGTTTTAGGAATATCTGCTCCAATTTTCAAACAGAAACAAGCAATTGCCGTGGTAACTTTAATGGCGCCCTATTTCCGATCGCAACACAAAGAAGCGCTATTTATCTCTTTAGTCAAAGAAACAGCAGCGCAGATTACGGACTTTATTAATAACGATTAAGTAACGATTTAACAATCAGTTCATGCATCATTAATTACTTCAAAGGATTTCATAATGAATAATACACATTTTAAATGGGATGGACGTTTTGATGGCAATGAAGAAGCGCATCGCCGTTTTTTCCAAATCGTGAATCAGCAAGAAATAGCAGATTTCACGCTCATTGGCTTTGCATCTGATGAAGGTGTTCGCCGTAATAAAGGAAGATTAGGTGCAAAGAATGGTCCTGATCATATTCGTTCACAAATGACGAGCTTGCCGGTTCATAGCAAATTTTCTCTCAATGATGCCGGCAATATTGCCTGTGATGATGAAGATTTAGAAGGCGCACAGAAAAAACTCGCCCAAAAAATCTCTCAAGTATTACAAGCGAAAAGCTTGCCGATCGTTTTAGGTGGCGGTCATGAAGTAGCTTTTGGAAGCTTTCAAGGTGCATTTAATTATCTACAAGAATCCAAAAAACAGTTCCAACTCGGCATTATTAATTTCGATGCACACTTTGATCTCAGGGAAGCCGATATCGCAACTTCCGGCACGCCTTTCTTAAATGCCGCAAATCTCTGCCAAGAACACAATGTAGATTTTAACTATCTCTGTTTAGGCATTGCCGAACACGGAAACACGCGCATCCTATTTGATACGGCAGATGCTCTCAACGTGACTTATATTCAAGACAAAGAATTATCGGCAAGCAAGATTGCTAGCGCTGTAGATAAACTTCAAGCCTTTGTCGATCGTATGGACTATCTCTATATCACCATCGATTTAGATGTCTTTCCGGCATCCATTGCTCCCGGCGTTAGCGCACCAGCACCGAAAGGAATATCTCTTGAAACATTTGAACTATTTTTCGAAAAACTCATAGATTCCAAAAAAATTATTCTGCTAGATATCGCCGAATGCAATCCTACTTTTGATATTGATAACCGCACTGCCAAGCTCGCAGCATGGATTGTGTATCAATATATTAACAACTCAATTTAACCCCAAGATGGATCTCTGTATATGATTTTTGAATTTGATGTTCTCAGCACCTTACTTTTAACCATTCTCTGCTTACTCGGCGGAAATGAGTTAAAAAAACATATTAATTTTTTACAACGATTCTGTATTCCTGCGCCTGTTATTGGCGGTTTTTTAGTGAGCGTTTTAATTTGGATTTTAAAAGTTTCTAACCTCGCATCCTTCCAATTTGATACGAGTATTCAAACCTATTTAATGATTGCCTTTTTTACCACGATTGGTTTGGGTGGCAGTTTCAGAATCTTAAAATCCGGCGGAAAACTTCTCCTTGTCTATCTTTGCATCTGTTGGTTTATTGCTTTTTTCCAAAACACTTTTGGACTAGGCATTGCAATGGCTCTTGGTATTGATCCTGTTCTTGGCGTAATGTCTGGTGCCGTATCCCTCACAGGCGGTCATGGAGGAGCTGCTGCATTTGGAGGTATGGCAGAAGAATTAGGTCATAGCTCAGCTACAATTACGGCATTAGCATCTGCAACTTTCGGATTAATTGCAGGCAGTTTACTAGGTGGACCCGTTGCAAGCTACTTGATTAAAAAGCATAACGTAAAAATTGAAGCTGATGATGCTTTCCATATGCCGGCAAGCACCAAAGGACAACCTTTACCAACAACTGTAGATACTTTCAGTTTCTTAAAAATGCTCGCATTAGTCCTGCTTTTAATGGTCATTGGTAGATCTCTTTCAAGCTACTTTACAGAAGTAACAGGATTCTCATTACCGGGATATGTCGGCGCAATGCTCGTTGCCGTAATTTTCCGTAATGTGAATGATCTCTTTAATGTATTTGAAATCCAAGAAAAAAGTGTGGATCTCATCTCAGGAGCTTCTTTAGGTCTATTTTTAACAATGGCAATGATGTCCCTGAAGATATGGGAACTCAGCGATGTTGCCCTTCCTCTATTCATTATTTTGGCGCTACAAGTAATCGCAATATTACTCATTACTATTTTTGTGGTATTTCGCCTTCTCGGCAAAAACTATGATGCCGCAGTGATGTGTTCAGGATTATTAGGCCATGGCTTAGGCGCAACACCGAATGCAATGGCAAATATGACATCCGTATGTGATCGTTACAAACTCGTATCAACAAAAGCACTTATGATTGTGCCATTAAGCGGAGCTGTATTAATTGATATCGTGGCAATTCCATATCATACTTACTTGATTAACTTTTTCTCATAATCCAGTAATCATTTAAAAAAGTGACTAACAAAAAGGAAGCTCTAATAATTGAGCTTCCTTTTATGTTTCTTATCATTCTAATGAGAAGTACCTTCTGCATAATTAATTTTATTACCCACATTATATTTTCCGGATGGTTTGTTCATGGGTATACGCTTTATTTCTTCAAGACTTTCCGCATCATACACAATCAAGGCACCCTCTTCATCCCACACACTTAAAATGAGATATCTCCCATCATTTGTAAACTCAACATGTGCGGCATTTTTCCCCGGCATAGGTTTTAAAGTATGGGCTAACTCTAAAGTTTCTTTATCAATTAAGTGGACAGCTTCATTATTGGGACCAAAAAATACATCTGTCCAAGCATATTTAGAGTTGTGGTGGCTTCTCATAAAAAAACCTGGACCTTCTGTAGGAATCTCTTTTACTAACTTCCAAGTATCCATATCAAGAACAGAAATTAACCCTTTTCCAATATTAGGTGTTGCAAAGATATTTTGCCCATTCGATCGCTGCCAATAGATTCCAGATCCTAAATGAGGCATTCCTGGTAAAGGAATATTGGCAACTAATGTTCCATTTTCAAGATCAATCACTTGCCCGTCCTTCGATTTTCTAGAAGTCGCTAACAAATATTGATAATCTGGCGTAAAAGAAAAATCATCTAAATAATCATCCGTAATAATACGTCTAAAATTAAAATCTGGGTTATCGATATAAGGAAATTCCCATACTTCCTGTGTATCTTTCAAAGCAACTATAAAACTATCTCTTGGAGGCGCTGTATAAACAGCACTTGCTCTGGAAGCGATGCCATCCTCGCCTAAAATAGGAATCTCTTTTACAAAAGAGAGATCTTCGGCGTTTAAAACAACTAAAGTCCCAGGCAGATAATTTCCTACCATAATCCATTTTCCATCATAGCTCATTGCTAAATTTCGACTATTTAATGCTACTCTCGTTTCAGCAATAAATGTTAAGTTATATAAATCATATTGACTTACCCAACCATCCCGTGAGGCAAAATATACGAAACGTCCATCAGGAGAAAATTTAGGTCCTCCATGTAGCGCAAAATGACTCTGGAAGCGCGCAATAGATTCAAATGTGTCTCCATCCAAAATGGTTACATGATGCGTACCAGCTTCTACTACAACAAATAGATTATAAGGATCAGAATCATGCTGTGGCGTATTCGGTAATTGATCAATAGGATTAAAAACTGTATGGCTTTTTTGCGTATCTAGCTCATTCCATGTTGGAGGAAACTCAATGGGCGTATATAGATAATCAGCTAATTGATGAATCTGATCACTACTCAAAACATCTTTAAACCCCACCATTTGACTTGCTTCGCGCCCAAACCCAATAACTTCAACAACTTCTGCTTTTTTCAATCGTGCTAAACTTTCCGGCAATAATGCAGGACCTGTGCCCCCAATTCTTTCAGCGGAATGACAAACACTACAGAGCTCTTCATATATTTGGATAGAGGATTTACCTTGTGTTTGACTGAACCCGATATTGAAGATCATGATCAATATACTAAAGAGACTCAACAAACTTCTATTACTCTTTGTTCTATCAGTTTTTTTAGTCCTTTTTTGTATGAATTTTTGTGCCATATTTAACTCCTACTAGTGACATCGACTTCAAGAGGATTAAGCTTTTAAACTACAATAAAGGGATGATTATAAAAATCTTATAAATTCCCCTTTCAAAATATTTCAATGTAATAACGGAGATCCAATTTCATCATCAGAGAGATAGCACCCAGGATCTTCTCCCCAAAAATCTCCCTGAGCCCAAGCACGAGTGCGGGTATTTCCATTGCATATTTCAAGCCAATGACAATCCTGACACCTTCCCTTTACCGCTCTTGGATACTTTCTTAAATCTAGTAACAAAGGATCAGGTTGATGAAACCAAATATCTGCAAAACTTTTTTCACGGATATTGCCAATGGTGTGTTGCCACATATAGCTATCAGGATGGACATTTCCTAAATTATCTATATTCGCAATCCCCGCTCCCGATGAGTTACCACCCCAAGCCCTTAACATTTTCTCCATTTGCGTGGCATGCTGCGGAAGATTTTTCTGCGTCCATTGCAATAACAAAATCGCATCAGCATCATTATTACCACTTACAAAATCCGTCTCTTTTCCCTCTTCCACATCAGCCCAAGCTTGATCAAATAGAAGCATCATCGCTTCTCTTGTCATTTTGTGATGCGCATCCAAAGACTCTCCTCGCTTTTTCCCTCGACCGCTGTAATTTAAGTGAGATAAATAATATTTTTGCACATCATATTCCCGCATCAAAGCGAGTAATTCTGGAAGCTCAGTATAATTGTGTTGGGTTAAAGAGGTTCTTAGCCCTACTTTGAGGTCTTTCATTCTGCAAAGTTTGATGCCTTCCATTGCTTCTTCAAAACAACCTTCTTTCCGGCGAAAGTGATTATGTACTGAGGATAATCCATCAATACTAATACCCACATAATCAAAGTGTGCTGCTGCAATATCTTCAATATTGTCAGAATTAATCAACGTTCCATTGGTAGAAAGCGCTGTATAAAACCCTCTCTTTTTTGCATAGTCGGCAAGAGTAAAGAGATCTGGGCGCATTAAAGGCTCTCCGCCACTAAAAATGAGGACTTTTACCTGAGCTTCAAACAGCTGATCTATGAGTTTTAAGGCTTCCGAGGTATCTAGTTCGCCTTTAAAATCAGTATCTACAGAGGTTGAATAGCAATGCATACAATTTAAATTACAGCGCCGAAGGATATTCCAAAGGACCACCGGAGCTCTTGTGCTTCCCGGCTTTGCAACCCTTGGTTCTGGAGCTTTTTGCGCAATTGCACGAAGGTAACTACTGATTCTTATCATAAAAGATCCTTTTTTAGTTATTGAACTTTTCTGGTTATTGAAAATATCGCTGCGTATCAAGATCATTCATAAAAATACACTCTTCTTTATAATGAATGATTAACACTATTTTTGATAAAGTCGCAATCCAGTTTTTTTCAAAATTTTACTACTGACTAACATCATATCTGCAACACAAGCGCTTCCTAGCAGCCCCCTGATTATTGCTTGCTTCTCCTCAATTTCTACTTGGCTTGTGCCGTGAACCATCGCAAATAAATTATACTTCCACTCGCCTTTTCGAGGTCTTCTATAGCAATGGCTCACAAATGGTAGCTGTCCTATCATTTCGCCTAATTCATCCACTTTATCATCATGAACATTCCATACTGTCATGCCATTAAACCGATATCCAAGTGCATAATGATTAGGAACTGCGGCAATCCGCCGAATAATGCCTTCCTTTTGTAATGTCTGCAAAAGTGTTAATACTTCCTCAGCAGAAATATCTAATTGTGAACCAATCCAACCCCAAGGATCACTCACTAATGGCATACCTTTCTCTGTCAGCGCTATTAGCTTTTTTGCTAACTCATGCACATAAGGGGAAATATAGTCCAACATAATAAGTCTTCTCCTTCGGTAAATTGAGTACTGACAATCCTGTTTGCTTTTCAATGTTTTCAATTTCTTTTAAGATTGCCTCCGGCGTTTTTGTAGCAAGCACAAACCACATATTGTAATAGTGCTGACGCTCGTAATTATGAGCAACTGCCGGCATCTGGTTTAATAGTGTCGCAACCTCCTCAAATCTCTCAGAAGGCACCGCCATTGCCGCCAGCGTAAAAGCACCCCCTAATTTCTCAATATCAAACATGGGACCAAAACGTGTTAATACGCCAATCTCTAATAGTTCTTCAAGCCTTTTCCGAATCAACGCTTCACTTTCCCCTAGCTCTTTACTAATCTCTTGCCAAGGATCTTGAGTAAGGGGTAATCCCAGCTGTAAACGATTTAATAATTTCCGATCAAACTCACTGAGTGGATGATCCTCAAAATCATGATATTGGGTATAAGAATAAGTCATCCTAACGAACCTCCGGCATGCTATAACGCGCACCTCTTTGCTTGAATGCTTTGATACTAAATAATGTATCGTGCGGATATTTTTCTAAATAATGGATTTTCAAAATTTCCTGAATACGGGTTATTACCGCTTCTTGGCTACGACCATGAATCATACAAAATAAATTATAGGGCCACTGCGCCCGACGAGGCCTTTGGTAACAGAGGTTAATTCCATCTTCTTCACTTAATCTATTTCCTACTTGATCAATGAGTTGATCGGGGATATTAAGCACTAACATGCAATTTGCCCTAATTCCTAATGATCGATGTTTGACGACAATTCCAAAGCGTCGGAATAATCCTGTGTGACCCCACTCCTGCATTTGGTTTATAACCGCCTGTTCATCGCTCTCAATCTGTTGCGCAATCTCTAAATAAGGTCTTGATACAAGAGGAATACCTAATTCAATAATAGCCAGTAATGCTTCCTGCTGTTTCTGACTAAGAGTATTTTTTTGATTCATCATATAGGCATCCTACTGTTATGATAGAGTGCAAATCCTAAATCAATTTTGTAAGGTTTTATCATTGGTAAATCAAGGGGGTCCAACCCCGTCTTTTCTGATATTTGATGTAGTACATAATCAATATGCGCCTGACTTGGCGCGGTTAAAACAAACCATAAATTATAGAGATGAGTTCGTTGATAATTGTGATTCACTTCCGGCAATGTATTAATATAAGCGGCGATTTTTTCCAAATCTTCTGCTGGAACAGCCAAAGCTACTAATGTGCTTGCCCCCCTCTTTTCATGCGCAAACACAGGACCCACTCTCGATATAATTTCCCTCTCTTGTAATTTCTGTAAACAAGATAAAATCTCTGTTTCAGAACAGCCCATGATTTTTGCCATCTCTTTATAAGGCTCACTACAGATCGGCAGATGGTGCTGATAAAGGTCTATTAATTTTTTTGTAAATTCATCAAGTAACATTTTTTCTCCTATAGCCCAATTTGATGTGCTCTATTTGTAAAAAATATGCCACTTGGGCTCTTTGCCGACACTGTATCAATCTGCTTTAAAGTGCGGGTATCCCAAATTTGTACTTCATCCTTATCCCGAACTGAGATCCAAATATGCTCTCCCCTTGGAGTAAATTCCATATGCAAAATGCCGGGGCCTGGCTCAAGCGTTTTAATGATTTTTTGACTAAGCGTATCAATCACTTGAATATATTGATTATCTGGAAAGGCAAAATTGACCCATACTTGCCGTGCATCTGGTCTTGCCATCACAAAAACAGGTTGACCGATCATATCGATCGCTCCTTGTTTTTCCCAAGTTTGGCTATTTACAATCAATGTTTGATGATATCCAACAGCGGGGAAAAATGCTGAGTCGTTCGCTACTGTCCAACCTTCTAAATGGGGCATTTTATATACGGGAAGCGGATTTCCTCCTCTGCCATAATCATTTAAAATACGAGAAACCCCTTGTTCTGGCTGCCATAAATCTAAAAGTGCTAATCCATCTTCCCCAAATAACCCGGCAATATAATATCGTCCATCAGACGTAATCATCGCATCATAGGGTTGTTTACCAATATTTTCATAGCGAGTAATTTGAGGATTTTGCAAAGTCTGTAACTGTCCGTAATCACCCTCACTAAAATCTAAAACCCATATTTCCCCTGTGTCAAACAATGTCACAATAAATTTATTATCGGGAGCATCGACCATACCGACCACTCGGGAATACTTGTCTTCCCCATCACTCATAATCGGCGTTGCTGGAATACTGATGATTTCGTCCAATGTTTTCGCATCAAATATTTTTACGCCACCCGGCTCATAGTTTCCTACTGCAATTAATCGTCCATCTTGACTAATTGCTCCGCCAATACTATTCCCCCCTTGAATAATCCGCTGATCTATCTGTTGCTTAAGTAGATCTATCTTTGTTAATCCGCCATCTCGTCCAAACACATAGGCATATCTTGCATCTCTAGAGAAAACAACGGAAGCATGTGATAAATCCCCTAAGCCTTCAATTCGAGATAAGGGTTGATGATCAGTATGTTCGACAATTAAAACACTGCCATCAGCTCTTTCAATTATGACTCCTAAATCGCCGGTACCACGCAGCGATTCAGCAAAGCCACAAACTGCCGTTATGACATAGAACACTATCATCATATATAATTTTTTTCTCATAATGGCATTTCCTCTAATAGTTGCTGAACAAGCCAAGCGGCTTCATCTCTGCTGATAAATGCATTCCAAGCTGGCATAGGCGTTCCTGGTCTTCCATAAAAAATGGTCGCTTCTAATCCTTCTTTTGGTTTTTCTTTCAAACGTTCAAAGGTTAGAGCAGGCCCTAATCCTCCTTTCATCTTTAAACCATGACAAGATCCGCAATCTTGCGTAAGCAGGTGTTGCAATTCTTGTTGTCTTTCAATAGGAATAATCTCTGAAAATCCAAAACAAGAAAGATTCAAAAATAAAAAAAACATGATTGCTATCAACTTTTTTTGATGCTTAATATTCTTCATAAAATGCCTTTTATTCGAATGACTAATGCGTTCTCCATCACTATTTTTATAACATGATTCCTTATTAATTCATTTTATATTCATCTTTAAATGATTCAAATCAATGTGATAGTTTCTGTTGCTTATAACATGATTTATAAATGAATGATAAGTTTTCAGAAGACTGTTTTAGAAATACCTATCTTTCATTTTCATGCCGAGTAGTCACTTTTTTAGAAAGGAAATATAGATGAAACGATATTTAAAAATGGGTTTTGTCCTATCGTTTGTAGGACTATCAACTATCGGGGTTTCAGTCGCCCAATCTTTGCAACAACATGAGGAAGGTCAACAAGCCTATGAAACCTACTGCGCAGCTTGCCACCAAGTAGAAGGTCAGGGATTAGCTGGGGCATTTCCGCCTTTGGCCGATTCAGATTACTTAAAAAGTAAAAAACCTCTCGAAATAGCCGCACAAATATTTCATGGATTAAGTGGTGAAATTACGGTAAATGGCGTTGTATATAATAATATTATGCCGCCAATGCCACATGTTTCAGATGAAAGCGCTGCAAAAATTGTCAATTATGTCTTTTCTCGCTGGGTTGGCGCCGAAGCAAATCTTACCAAGCAAGATATGGCGCCATTACGAGATAATTCAGCTCCCATCAAAAAAACAGAAGTTTTACCTTTAACCGTTGAAGAATATGCGAAAGCTTCTGATATATATTTTGAACGTTGTGCAGGTTGTCATGGAGTGCTTCGTAAAGGTGCAACAGGATTACCTTTAACGACGGATATTACGCTTGAAAAAGGCACGGATTATCTTACCTCTTTAATTACGTATGGCTCTCCTGCCGGCATGCCAAACTGGGGGACTTCTAATGTTTTATCAGAAGAAGACATTTCTCTCATGGCCCGATATCTGCAAGAAGAACCGACGAATCCACCTGAGTGGGGCATGCCAGATATGCTCGATTCATGGAATGTCATTATTCCTGTTGATGAAAGACCCACTGTGAAAGAAAATGATTATGATATCGAGAATATCTTCTCCGTAACCTTACGAGATTCTGGCGAAATTGCGCTCATTGATGGAGATACTAAAGAGATTATTAATGTCATTAAAACTGGCTATGCTGTTCATATCTCTCGTATTTCAGAATCTGGTCGCTATATTTATGTCATTGGTCGTGATGCAAAAATAGATTTAGTAGACTTATGGATGAAAGTCCCAGATCGTGTTGCAGAGATTAAAGTAGGAATCGAAGCTCGTTCTATTGAAACTTCTAAATTTGAAGGATATGAAGATCAGTATGCAATTGCCGGTAACTACTGGCCACCACAATTTGTGATTATGGATGGACCTACATTAGAACCCATCAAAATTGTTGATACTCGTGGCCCTACTGTAGATACACAAGAATATCATCCTGAGCCACGGGTTGCGGCAATTGTTTCTAGTAAAGAGCATCCTGATTTCATTGTGAATGTTAAAGAAACAGGAAGAGTATTATTAGTAGATTACAGTGATCTTGATGCTCTGACGATTACGACACTGGATGCGGCTAGATTCTTACATGATGGTGGTTGGGATTCTACAAATCGATACTTCCTGACAGCAGCAAATGAATCTGACAAAATTGCTGTGATAGATTCTAAGAATCGAGAGATGGTTAAGCTGATTGATACTGAAAAAATCCCCCATCCAGGACGAGGAGCAAACTTTAATCATCCTACTTATGGGCCAGTTTGGGCAACATCGGCTCTCGGCAACGAGAATATTACACTCATTGCAACCGATCCTGAGAACCACCCTGATTATGCTTGGCAAGCAGTTGAGGTCCTAAAAGGTCAAGGTGGAGGTTCTTTATTTGTCAAAACACATCCTACTTCAACCAATCTTTGGGTAGATACAACGCTAAACCCAGGAGCTGAATCTCAATCTATTGCCGTATTTGATATTAACAATCTCGATAAAGGCTATGAGGTACTACCTATTGCTGAATGGGCTGATTTAGGGGAAGGCGCTAAACGCGTTCTTCAACCTGAATACAACAAAAAAGGCGATGAAGTTTGGTTCTCTGTTTGGAATGGAATGGATCAAGAAAGCGCCATTGTAATAGTTGATGATGCAACTAGAACGCTTAAGCATGTCATTAAAGATTCCCGTTTAATTACTCCAACTGGAAAATTCAACGTATATAACACGACTCATGATATTTACTAATTATTTAAAGAATCTTTAGCTTAAAAGGCTCTATTGGCACTGGAGCCTTTTATCCCTTATATAGTGATAATTAACAGGATTCATATATGGATTATTTACCGTTATTTCATTGTTTAAAAGATCGCCCTGTCCTCATCATCGGAGGCGGGAATATTGCACTCAGAAAAGCGGACATTCTCTGCAAAGCCGGCGCCCGTATACAAGTAATTGCACCTCAAATTATTCCTAACCTCTTACAATTACTCAATCAACAACAAGGTTCCTATCAGTTAAGAGCTTATCAAACAGGCGATATTAGAAACCATGCCTTAGTGATTGCAGCAACTGCAGATAGAGCGCTTAACAAAATCATTGCCCACGATGCAAACGAATCATCGGCATTAATAAATGTTGTTGATATGCCTGATCTATGCAATGTCATTTTCCCTGCTATTGTCGATAGATCTCCTTTAATGATTGCCATTTCAAGTGGAGGTCGTGCTCCCGTATTAGCGCGCTTAATTCGAGCAAAAATAGAAACTATTATTCCAAATAGCTACGGAAAACTGGCTCATATTGCTAGTATTTATCGAGAGAAGGTCAAAAAAGCATTTCATACATTAACTGAACGCCGTATTTTTTGGGAAGAAGTATTCGAGGGGGAAATTGCTGAACAAGTATTTCTAAACAATCCTGAAAAAGCTGAAAAACTGCTCCAAAATAAACTACAACAACCTCTCTCATCTCAAGGAGAAATCTATCTTATTGGCGCAGGACCAGGAGATCCTGATCTTCTTACCTTTCGAGCGTTACGCTTAATGCAGCAAGCAGATATCATTTTATATGATCGCCTTGTATCGCCCCAAATTATGGAGTTATGCCGTAAAGATGCCGATAAAATCTATGTTGGAAAGGAAAACACCCATCATTTAGTACCACAAGATACCATTAATCAAATGCTGATTGATTTAGCAAAACAAGGAAAAAGAGTTGCTAGGTTAAAAGGAGGGGATCCCTTTATATTTGGTAGAGGAGGAGAAGAAATTGAAGCTTTAACTCAACACCAAATCTCTTTTCAAGTTGTCCCTGGTATTACAGCAGCTTCCGGTTGCGCTTCTTATGCTGGAATACCTTTAACCCATAGGGATCATTCTCAATCTGTACGCTTTATTACAGGTCATCTTAAGCAAGGTGAGCTTACCCTACCGTGGTCTGAATATGTATCTTCTGCCGAAACGCTCGTATTTTATATGGGATTACATACCCTACCCATCATCACGAAAAATCTTATGGCTCATGGTAAGCCTAACAATACACCCATTGCTATTATTGAGAACGGTACCATGCCAGAACAAAGAGTAGTCATAGGGGAATTACATAATATTATCGATAAGGCTACGACAGAAAAAGTTAAAAGTCCTAGCTTAATTATTATTGGCGAAGTTGTCTCTCTTAGAGAACAATGCCAATGGTTTAAAACTGAATAATATTCCCAGTAAAATATTCCTGATAACTTTTATCACAAGCTCAATATATTAAGATCATAAAATAGTCTGCCTTTATAGATATTGGTGCAATGCCGAATATCTCCTATAAACACTATTTTATGATTTTATTTTTTTAAGAGGCTGAAGGCTCTTAAAAAAGAATCAATGTTCTATTTTAAACGAAAAACATCTCTTATTTATTTCAACTCTTTTACCACAACATCTACGCCAAGCTGTTTTTGGAGATTCTCATTGTTAACGATATCTTCCAATACATACTGATCAAGCACTGAAACAAATGCCGTTAAAGCTTTCCCAAAGATAGAGTTTAATCGGCAATTGGGGCTGATAATACAGTTATTATTACTGGTATGACATTCTATTAAAGCTAAGGGCTCAAATACCCGAAAAAGTTCTCCAAGCACGATTTCTTCAGAAGGCTTTCCTAACTTCAAGCCTCCATTTTTACCTCTGACACCGATGAGATAACCGTGTTTAGTAAGGTTTGCGACAACTTTGGTCAAATGGCTTCTCGATATATTATATTTTTCTGCAATCTCTGAAATATTCACTAAGCGATCTGAATTAATCTTTATATAAATTAAAACCCGAAGGGCATAATCTGTTTGCTGTGTTATCTGCATTACATTCCTTTATGAAATTTAGTAAAACATTTTATCGAAGACCATTCAAGAAAGCCTCTATTTTTATACTCGTAGATAGAATTTGCTACCGCACAGTAACATATCTTTCCTCATAAATGTATAGATCCCCATATTAAGTCATTATTAATAACATATAGACGTAAGAACTATAATACAGGTTCAAATTTTTTAGGGAACTAACTAACTATTCTCTAAACGTAAAAGAATCCCCACTAAAATATGACATCTTAGTGGAGATTAATTAACAATTAATGTTGTTTCGAGTAACGATTAATTGATTTTTTGAGGAGATTTTTTAAAGAGTAGCTGATAAGCAAAGAATGCTAGGAATAGACAACCAAATGCAAATACCACATCTCCCGGCACTCGAAGCCAAACTAAGGTTTCTGCAAAGTCCGAGCGAATCACATCTGCTGATCTTGCATACCATAAGCCTTTAGTAATGCTCTCCCAAGTCTGATAAATACCCATTGGCACGAGTGTAATAAACACCATCATTGCTAAGCCGATATTGAGTGACCAGAATGTATATTTCAACATCGTATCGTTCCAGTAGTTTTCTTTGAAAAGCCCTCTTAAACAGAAGAGCATTAAACCAATACCGAGCATTCCATACACACCAAAGAGCGCAGCATGTGCGTGAGCGGCAGTTAAATTTAACCCCTGTACATAATAGAGAGCGAGTGGTGGATTAATCGCAAAGCCTAGTAACCCTGCACCTACTAAGTTCCAAAATGCCACTGCCACAAAGAACATAATGACCCAATGATACTTCTTCATCCATTCAGCATGTTTTAATAAACGATAACTCTGTAAAGCTTCAATTCCAATGAGTGCTAATGGTACTACTTCTAATGCCGAGAATGTTGCTCCCCAAGCGATAATAGAAGTGGGCGCTCCTGTGAAATAGAGATGATGTAACGTCCCTATAATTCCACCGAATAAGAAGATAATGGTTGCAAATAAAGATGCTTTATAAGCCGAACTTGTACGAATCAATCCTAAACGGCTCATGATCAGTGCAATCACAACTGTTGCGAATACTTCAAAGAAACCTTCTACCCAAAGATGCACTAACCACCAACGCCAGTATTCAATAATTGCGTAATGTGTTCTTGAACCCCAAATTAAGGAAGTAATATAGAAAAGACCAATACAGACTGCCGATAAAAAGAGCAATCCAATAATGCCACGACTTTTAGAAGGTGTTTTTAAAACTGGCCATAATGATCTTCCTAATAACACTAACCATAATAAGAGTCCGATAAATAGAAGATATTGCCACATTCGCCCCATATTCGTGAATTCAAGACCTTGTGATCCAATCCAGAAGTTCATTTCAGGGTTTAAATGTTGCATCGTTCCAAGCCAACCAAAACCTAAAGATCCTACTACTAAAAATAGAAGTGCAAAGAAAAGGAAGTTAACCCCAAATCGTTGGAATTTCGGCTCATAATTCGAAATTAATGGCGCAATATACAATCCTGTAGCTAACCATGCGGTTGCAATCCAAAGCACCGATAATTGTGTATGCCAACTTCTTACAACGCTATAAGGTAGGTACTTTGCTAACTCTATGCCAAAGAAATGTTGCCCTTCAACCGCATAGTGCGCAGTGATAGAACCTAGTATTACTTGTACTAAAAATAGAGCGATGACCACATAAAAATACTTAATAACCGCCTTCATTGAGGGAGTGTTTTTGAAAGAAAATAACGGATCTTTCTCAGGAACTACAGCAGCTTCATCTTCTTCCTCTTTAAAGTGATACCAAGATAAGAACGCAATGCCGGCAATTAATAAAATCACACTCGCAATAGACCAAATACCTAAACTCGCTGACGGTGTATTATCTATTAAGGGTTCATGTGGCCAGTTATTCGTATAGGTAATATCTTCATTCGGTCTTTCTGTCGCGGCTGCCCATGAGCTCCAGAAGAAAAAGGCACTTAACTGCTGACGAAACTCCAGTGAAGGCAACGTATCCTCTTTCATGGCATATTGCTCACGCAAATGTCGATATTCCTCATTATCGCCAAATAACTGAATATAATGATCTGCTACAATTCTTACAGCTTCAGCTCTTTCTTCTGAAATAGTGATTGTTTGAGTTGCTTCATCATATGTATTTGTCCGCATTTCTTGCTTTACCAGTGCACTAATAGAAGCTTGCTCTTCTACTGGAAGATCTGCAAATAAACGACCATATTTTTTCTTAGCTAAGATATCTCTCAGCTCTAAAATTTCTCTATGTAGCCAATCTGCAGACCAGTCTGGTGCAACGTATGCACCATGCCCCCAGACGGATCCTAGTTGCTGTCCACCGGCAGAGAACCACGCCTGCTGACCATCCATGACGACACCAGAGCCATAAATAATTTTTCCGGACGTTGTTGCAATTTTTTCTGGAATCGGAGGAGCTTCTTGATAAATTTCCTTACCAGACCAAATTAATACGGAAAATGATGCTACAAATGTTAGTAACAGCACAAACCATAGTTTTTTTGTACTTTTCATAAGCCTTACCTTCTCAATTTTATAAAGATGAATATAAAATGAATCTATTTGGAGGCTAATGCAAAATAGATTGAAAGTAAATACTATTTACAGTGTGATTTATTAGAAATAGAGCAAAAAACTATTAAAAAAATACTTTTTTAATCTCCTTTAATACCCATTCACTCATCATTATGGTTTCTGACTTAAAAAATATTTCCCATAAAAAAATACGTACAGAACATAGTCTTTATCAGCTATAAGAGGATTTTTAATGAATTCCAATAAAGCTCCCTCCTGCCTCTAGATTTAGAAAATAAAAGCGTTAACTTGCCTGCTACTTTCTATTTTTTCTAATTTTAAATTAAGTGCTAATTATATGATCTTGGTTACATAAATTGTCAGTAACCCTATAAAATAATTGCCTAATATTAACATTCATAATATATTCATCTTTATATAAACTTAAGATTCCTGATAGCATTTCTAAAGAAAAATATGGTGAGAATATATGAAACGAGATCCTAGGCTCATAGAATTTTCAAGAGAACATCATAGCGCATTAAAATTAGGCCTATTCCTGCGTAATAGTAAGGATATTGATGAATGCAATACGCAAATTCAAGCGCTAAAAACGATGTTACTGGAGCACTTTAATGAGGAAGAGAAAGATCTATTAAACATTATTGATGCACTTCCCAATCCATCACTTCAAGATCGCTTCATAAGTGATCATCAGGCATTACGATCTCTACTACTACAAGATCATTTACATCTTCATGATGCGAAAATATTTGGACAGCTGTTAGTCGATCATTCCCGTTTTGAAGAGCGAGAATTATTCCCGGCAATACAGCAATATTGGAGGAATGATAATGATGAATAAGACAACACTCAAAAACAATCTATTTCAAACGATATTCTCCTATGGTTTTAGACCCTTTTATGCCACAGCATCCCTCTATGTCGCTTTCATTATTCTGCTTTGGTATCCATTAGGCTTTCAGGGAAACCCTAATTATCCTAGCTTTTTTTGGCATGGTCATGAAATGATTTGGGGATTTACCGGCGCCATTATTGTAGGGTTTTTATTAACAGCCGTGAGTAATTGGACAAATACTCCGCCGGTAAATAATTATCGGTTATTACTCCTATTTATGTTTTGGCTTCTTGCTCGGGTCTTTATCTACGTACCTTTCAAGAGTTCCATCTATCTCTCAACACTATTTGATACACTCTTTTATGCTTTTACAGCACTCTTTATTACGATTGCTCTCTTAAAGAGTAAAAATTATCCCAACATTCTAGTACCCTTTGTTCTACTTCTCTTTGGCGCCATTAATATCCTCTTTTGCCTTGCCATGATCGGTACCATTCCTGTGTCGCTCTTAACCATGATGCAATTGGGATTGTTAGGCGCTTCAGCTTTTATCGGATTAATCGGCAGTCGAGTCATTCCATTTTTCACAAGTATTACCCTTCAGAAGCCCAATCAATTTTCAAAGCCTTTAACATTACTTGCATTTTTACTGCCGGTCATCATGATTATTCTCATGTTACTTCCTGTTCCTAAAATCCTCGTTCTTATTGTAGGAATTGCTGTAATGCTCGCTAATGGTTATCAGCTCTATCGATGGTGGAATCCTCGCATTCTCAAAGAGCCTTTACTTTGGAGCTTACATGCCGGATTTTTCTTCACAACCATTGGGATTGCCGTATTAGGCTATGCTTATAGTATTAATCTTCGCTACTTATCTCTCTCCACACATCTTATTGCCATCGGTGGCATCGGATTAATCACATTAGGAATGATGGCAAGAACGGCACTAGGACATACCGGAAGACGGATGGTATTACCCAAAGGAATGAAGTTCGCATTCTTTAGTTTATTAGCAAGTGTCCTTATTCGAATCCCGGCAACCTTTATCGATAATAATTTATACCTTTTAATCTCCAGCGCAATTCTCTTTAGCCTTGCATTTATCATCTATCTCTATCGCTACCTGCCCATCTTATTAACTCCAAGTAAATAATTACCAATAATTCATTACCGATGATTTTTTAAACAATATCCAAACAACATCAAGCAAAATATAGGAGCTCCTAAATTATGAAAAAACTCGATATTATTGAAGCAAATAACCCAATATTATCTGATAACGGCGACTTTGAAACCGCGATTACCTGGATTCAGGAACAAGGAGGTAAAGTAAACCGTCTCCCCCAAGAAGAGCTTAAAAATACCGACTTAATACAAACGATAGAACCTCTACCTGTTGTATTCCTCAATGGAGATATTGTCTTAGCAGGTTGCTATCCCACGCTTGAGCAGATGAAGAATTGGCTAGAAATTACCGCTGAAGAGGAATCCGCTCCCTGCTGTGGTTGTTGTGGCGGTTAAGAACTCATACTAATAAAATAATTAAACTATCCATGCAATAAAAAAGGATGATCCCATATCAGGAACATCCTTTTTTCATACTGCGTAGATACAAAATGAAACCCACTTTTCGATCTCTATATTTCTATCTCTATACATTAGAATCCTATTCGAGATAATAGATCCACATTAATACCGGTTTCTCTTTCGTTT
Organism: Ignatzschineria sp. LJL83; assembly: GCF_054871845.1. Lineage (NCBI taxonomy): Bacteria > Pseudomonadati > Pseudomonadota > Gammaproteobacteria > Cardiobacteriales > Ignatzschineriaceae > Ignatzschineria > Ignatzschineria sp. LJL83. The sequence goes on along the minus strand of NZ_JBTXLY010000018.1, from coordinate 5,169 downwards.
GTAAAAGTGCATCGACTTCTCTCATCGTATCATCATCAATGACAGGACAACCTTGACTGAATCCCATCGGCAAATATGCCGGATAAATTTCTGAATCTGGAATACGTTTAAAAGAATGAAGCACTACATAACGCTCATACGCTTTATCATTCGTCGCTTCTAAACCATGCATTTTATAATGAATATTAATGCCCCATTGGCTCCAAGAACGCGCCCCTAAATGATACTTTCCAAGGGATGAAGTATAACTATTGGGAACATTACTAAAGACAATCTCTTGATTCGTACTTTCATAACCCGTATTGCCGTAACCGTGCGCTACAAGGCTTTCAATCTCTACTCGGTTTTCTTTAAAATTCCACACAAAGAAACGATTCTTCCCCGAATGCCGACCAAAATCAATCAACACCGCATGTTCTAAATCAAACCCATTATCCTTCGCATATTCATAAGCTTCTCCGGCTCTTAATTCCAAATTAACCGGTGTAAATTCAGGATCTTTCTCAATCGCTAATTCAATAGGAGAATCTTTCCCACGCTCAAAATACTTCATCAAGAGCCAAAGCCGATCTTTAAAGTAGATTCCACCAACAATGCCGGCAAGTAGCAATAATATGAATAATCCTAACAACAACCGCTTTATCAATCGTTTCACGCTTAATATCCCTTGAGTTCATGAATGAAAATCAACACTGTTTTCTGACTACCTTATAAAAAACCTAAATCATAACATTAACTTAAGAGTCTTCTCTAAAGTAATAATCGACTTTTTCAATATTAGTTTTCTACAATAGAAAAACAATCATAAATTTTAAGGATTTCTTTTCAGATGCTGACAATAAACTGGCACCTTTTAGATCTGGTGCAGACTTTGAATAACTCAAGAAATTTAGAGGTTAGTGATAACTTAATAAATATAACGACTAAGGAATTTACTTTTCTTCTTTCGAAAAACCTAAATAACTACCAAACCCTAATAAATAAACAGCCATTTCAAAAGATATCCCCCTAGCCTTTGCTTCTTCTTTCAATTCATCACAAACTAAATCTTTAGGAGTCTTTATCTCACTAGAATTCTGTACTACTTTCTCAATAATTCGAGGCAATACCATACAAACTTTATAAAAAGCATCTGGATCACCCGTAACTAACTCATAAAACCGATCCAAACTAACTCGACGGATTCTCTTATGGCTAACAAGCTTTTTATCAACGGTTGTTTCCCATGTGATATCTTGAGATCTTTTAGCAATCGCTTCCACTAAAAAACAAGCACAGTCATCATCATTTAAAAGTTGATGTTGCATCTTGATATAGGTCTTTCCAGCAGATGCAGAATTCATAGTATTGTGTTTATTTTTTAACTCAACATAAACAGTCTTTACTGTATCCCCGTTAGAAAGTTCTATCCCCCCAACAGGCTTAAAGATAACATCCCAGCCTTGCTCGGGCACTTCACAGTTTTTAATATATGAAAAAAAGTTTTGGTGGAAATAACCTATATCATTATTATTAGACTTATCTCGTTGCCGAAAAATTTCATTCTTAATAATTTCTTCCCAAGAAAAATTATAGACTGTTTTATCAAAAATCAGTTTTATCGGATCAATCAAATTAGAATTAAATTTCTTAACATCAAAAACAGATAACTTATCTCCATACTTACGAATCGTTTCTTCAACATGCTTTGTCAGATCTTCTTCTGTAATAAATCCAATATTCCACATATTATTTTCCTTTGAGTCCTTGAATTATTTCTAAACCAATTTCAAATGCTAAATTTACAGGAACGGCATTTCCAATCTGTTTGTATTGTTGGCTAACGCTCCCTGAAAACTCCCAATTATCGGGGAATGTTTGACATCTTGCATTCTCTCGAACTGTAAAAGGTCTATTTTCAAGGGGATGACATCTTTCCGTTTGCTTTTGTGAAGGAGAAGTCAAAACGGTTAATGAAGGCTCATCAAAACTCATTCTTCTAAGAATCCCCGTCCTCCCACCACCCATATACCAACAGCTTTTCATATACTCTTTTGCAATATCTTCAGGAATATCCCTCCAATATCCACCTTGAGGCACTAAGGAAAAAATAGCTTGTTTATCTTTGGAATACTGCGAACCTTCACTGACAGGAACATCTAATAGGATATCTCTTAATACAGGTTTATAATCTTGAGGTTTCGGATAATGAACTTCGATAGATCCCACCAAGTCATTTCTAATTCCTAAAACTATTAATCTTTCTCTTTTCTGAGGCACGCCATAATTCCAAGCATTAAGCACCTGTTCTTTTATTGTATAGCCGGCATTATGAAAAATATTTTTCATGACATCATATGTTCTTCCACCATCATGGTTTACTAGCCCTCGAACATTTTCGAATAGAAAAACCTTAGGTTGTAATTTTTCAAGAAACAATGCGTAATGATAAAAAAGTGTTCCTCTCGTATCTTCTAAGCCAAGCCTTTTACCCGCGTAGGAAAAAGCCTGACAAGGCGCTCCTCCCGATAATAAATCTAATTTTCCTTTTTTGATATTAAAATATTTTTCTAAGTCCAGCTCCGAAATATTGGCAATATCATCATGAATCACATTCCAATTAGGTCTATTTAGCTTTAAGGTCTCACATGCACTTTTATCAAACTCTACTAGTCCTAATGACGTAAAACCTGCTTTTTCTAAGCCTAAAGCTAATCCACCAGCTCCTGCGAATAGCTCTATCACTGTAGGTTTTTCTATTCCATATGGTACAGGTTCACTCAATTCTAAAGATATTTGAGATAATTCATTCATAATTAATTTCTGCCCCACGTCTTACAATTGATACTATTAATCCCTCTCTCAGGACAAGCTAGTATAACATCCTCATGTTATGTTTTTTTGAGATGAAAAAAACATAACTATTTATTTTATTTCAACTCAGACCCTAACTGCGGTTGCTTTAAAACATGCGGTTTGATTTTACCCATGACGTGCATTTCGCAAGGTCGGCAGTTGAATTTCAGCGTATATTCTTCACCTTGATGGCTCAAGGTTAAGTCTGTTGGTTTCACTTGTCCTTGAACGCCGGTAACGCCGATAGTCTGTTTTGGGCAGAGATTATAAGAGAATCTCAAGCAATGTTTTGTGATCATAACCGGCACTTCACCGAGCTCTTCGTGCGCTTCATATGCCGGTTCAATCATGGTTACGCCGTGTTTATGATAAAAATCACGTGCCTTTTGGTTATAGACATTGGATAAAAATGAGAGTTTATCAAATGGGAAAATTGCCGGCGGATCTGCTTTTTCACGGCGTTCGCCACGCACGTAATTGGTTTGAATCGCAGTTTCCAAGCCTTCAATCGCATCACGGCGAAGCTGATTTACAACACTTGCCGGAATAAATGGAATTTCCGCTAAACTGATCTGAACATCTGTAAGCTCAAATCCTGTACCGCCAAATTTCGTTAAGTTTTTCTCTAAGTTCGCTAACCCTTTATCGGCATCATTGGCAAGCTCGAAACTTCCCTCAAGTTCTTTTGCGAAATAGTGCCCTTCTTTTGTGAAGAGTTCTAAGAGATAGCTCTCTTCCGATTTTTTACTAAACATGAGCGACACTTCTAACACTCGTTCCGCCGATTCTTTCGTCAGTAACTGGCTCCACACTTGGTCGTGATTACGATTGAGCGGATGTTTTTTCTGAATATTGGCGCGTTCTGTGAAGAACTCTGCCGGCATTTCATTGGGATATACTAAATAGTGATTATCCCCAATTTTATCCGCACGGTTTACGGCAAAACCGACTACTTCTCGCTTAATTCTCACGTTCAAACCATCGCCATTTGCGAGCGGTTCTGTAGTTTTCACTTCGATAAAATTCTTTTTAATATCTAATAATTCGCCAATCGGTAATCCGACAAACTTCGGAGAATCAAATGCACCAATATCCGTTTTACGAGCATTCACAAAATAATCCGTACTTCCACGATGGAACGTTTTTTCAGGATTTGGGATAAAGTGATGCATCACTTTTCCGTGCGACAGTCGTGTAAATTCAGGGTTTCGTTCAATATAGGCATCAATCAATTGACGATAATGGGACGTGATATTTTTCACATACGCCATATCTTTATAACGCCCTTCAATTTTGAAAGAACGAACGCCGGCTTCAATGAGCTGATCAATATTGGCAGATTGGTTATTATCTTTCATGGATAAAAGATGCTTATCAAAGGCAATGACGCGACCTTGATTATCTTTCAAAGTGTACGGCAATCGGCAAGCTTGTGAGCAATCACCACGGTTTGCAGATCGACCATTATCGGCATGAGAAATATAACATTGCCCAGAGAATGCCACGCAAAGCGCACCATGCACAAAGAATTCTAATGCCGTATTGGGGCGCGCTTCATGAATAGCTCGAATATCTTTCAGGCTCAATTCACGTGCTAAAACGATCTGTGAAAAGCCAATATCCGCCATGAATTTCGCTTTATCTAACGTGCGAATATCCGTTTGCGTAGAAGCATGAAGTTCAATCGGTGGAATATCGAGCTCTAAAATCCCCATATCCTGCACAATGAGCGCATCAACGCCGGCATCATATAACTCATAAATGAGCTTGCGAGCATCTTCTAACTCGTTATCATGCAAAATCGTATTCAGTGCGATAAACACTTTAGAATTATAACGATGGGCAAATCCCGTTAATTTCGCAATGGAAGCCACATCATTTTCCGCAGCATGACGCGCACCAAACTCAGGTCCGCCTAAATAAACCGCATCGGCGCCGTGAATAATCGCTTCACGAGCAATCTCAACATTTCGGGCAGGGCTTAATAATTCTAATTCGTGGGATAACAAGCTCATGTATTTATAACTTCTACTGAAAACAGATAATAGGAAACGCAAAATAAAGGATTCAAAGAGATCGAATCTTCGCGCAAATTTGCTCTATAGAATACATTCATTCGCGCTTTGTTTCAGGTTTTTCCACATAAAAAAACGAAAGAGAAGGAAATCGTTCTTTTCTGTCGTGATTCTTCTCTTTCGTTTTTAATCCTTAGATCCAAGTATGAAGTGCGACACTTTTTAACTATCTGAAACGGAAGTAAGATGTGACAATGCTCCATTATCCATCCCTTCCCGGAGTTGAATTATGTCGCATTATTCACATCTTACCCTTGAA
>NZ_JBTXLY010000017.1:0-43954 GCF_054871845.1 Ignatzschineria sp. LJL83 | reverse complement strand
AGCGCTATGGTACCACCTGATCCCATCCCGAACTCAGAAGTGAAACGTAGCTGCGCCGATGGTAGTGTGGGAGATCCCATGTGAGAGTAGGTCACCCCCAGGGTTTAATTTGAGAAGCCTCTAGTTCTAACGAACTAGAGGCTTTTTCTTTGCGCCAAGAAAAATGAAAAAAGATGAAAGCTTAAGATAAGAAGATAAAAAAACTTAATCGTGAGGGTTGGGAATAGGAACTATGTCATGATCTCTCGCTAGGTTATTCATCAAGCATCTTTTCTATTGAAGTTTCATAGCTTTTATTGTCGTATTCCGAATATTGGTGAGAATCCTAGATATAGCTATTCTTAAACAATCTCCCTTATAATCTATAAAGGATAACCATCATAATAGTAAGGATAGCTATGAGCTACGGAAAAGATTTAAGAACAAGAGTCCTCAACTTTGTTACCGAAGGTGGCAGCAAAGCTGAAGCTGCGCGAAGATTTAGTATTAACCCATCAACGGTTTATGAATGGTTAAAGACGCCGGATGTTTTTGAAGCTAAAAAAACACGAAACTACACGCCAAGAAAGTATACTTATGAGCAACTTGAGTTATTTATTCAAGAATATCCAGATACCTTTTTAAAATAAATTGCTCTACATTTTGATACGAGCATTGGATCTATCAGCCATTCGTTGAAGAAAATGAAAATCACACGCAAAAAAAGACCTTTAGGTATCGAGAAAGCCTCAAATCCCCTGAAAAGCGACGACAATATTTAAGGCATTGGTATAAAGCAATATCCGCACAAAAAAATATAAATTATGGGAGAAAGCACCAAGGTCTTAGAGTGTATGATTTTAAAAAAGGAGCGAGAAGTTCTAGAACATCATTAATTGCAGGTTATTTTAATAAAAAATGTCTTGCACCTATGTTGTTTTCTGGCACATGTAATAGCGAGGTTTTTAATGAGTGGTTTGAAAAACGACTTATTCCTGAATTACCGAAAAATAGTGTCGTTGTTTTAGATAATGAGACATTCCATAAAAGTGACTATCTCAAAGAGATAGCACCTAAGTATGGCGTTGAATTACTGTTTTTACCTCCTTACTCTCCCGAATTAAATCCGATCGAAAAATTATGGGCAAATTTAAAGAAGTTTTGGAGAGGTAATGCTCATCTAACTTTAGATGAAATGATCGTGACGTCGGGTTTTATTTAATAATAGCTATAAAATTTAACAATAAAAGATAGATGTAAAAAAACCTCATACATCTAGCGCAGATTAGGCTAGAAGATGAGGCTCATTAATAGGATTGAAATTTAGTTGGAATGATTCAGGAATTACTCATCCACAAACTGATCTGCAAAGTCTCTAGTCGAGAGATTCATAAATCGTGAATAACGACCTTGAAAGCTGAGTTTAACGGTTCCAATAGGACCATTACGTTGCTTTCCGATGATGACTTCAGCGACTCCTTTCTCAGGAGATTCATCATTATAAACTTCATCTCGATAGATAAAACAGATAAGGTCAGCATCTTGCTCAATTGCTCCGGAGTCTCGAAGATCACTCATTACTGGTCGTTTATTAGGTCGCTGCTCTAGGCTACGATTCAGCTGAGAAAGAACAATTACGGGAACATTAAGCTCTCTCGCCATAAGCTTAAGGGAACGAGAGATTTCAGAAACTTCCGCAACACGCTGATCTGACATGCCGGGAACACTCATAAGTTGTAAGTAGTCCACCATTACAAGGCCTAATTGACCGTGATCCCGTTGTAAGCGTCTTGCTCTTGAGCGTACTTCAGATGGGCTCAGTCCACTTGTATCATCAATAAATATTTTTGTTTGTGCTAGAGTTTTTGTCGCATCACTTAGTTTTTTAGCTTCAATGTCATTCAACTCGCCTGTTCTGACTTTCCCTTGCTCAATTCCACCGATAGAAGCAAACATTCTCATGACAAGTTGTTCGGCAGGCATCTCTAAGCTGAAAATAGCAACGGGTTTATTGGTATACATGGCAACTCGTTCGACCATATTCATTGCGAGGGTTGTTTTCCCCATTGATGGTCTACCGGCAACAATGATCATGTCGCCATTTTGAAGGCCTGAGGTCATTTCATCAAATTGATCCCAACCTGTTGGTGCACCTGTAATACCGCCTTTTGCTTGTGCTAATTCATCAATTCTAGCAATAGTGCTTTTAAGAACATCACGAATATCTATGAGGCCAGCATCTTGTTTGCTTCCTTGTTCCGCAATTGCAAACACGGCCTGCTCTGCAAACTGAATGAGCTCGTTACTGCTTCTACCCTTTGGATTAAAACCAGAATCCGCAATATTTGTACCCACAGCTATGAGTTTTCGAACAACAGAGCGTTCATAAACGATTTTAGCATAGGCTGTAATATTACTCACAGAAGGCATATCCTGAGCTAGAGTCGCTAAGTAGGGCAAACCTCCAATGTCTTCGAGTAATTCACGCTGTTTTAGATCATCACTAACGGTTAGGATATCTACAGATTGCATTTCATTATGAAGACTTTGGATTGTTTCAAAGATGATCCGGTGATTTTTACTATAAAAATCCGTTGCTGAAACCATCCCATCAATTCTGTCCCAAGCATCTTTGTCTATGAGTAATCCACCCAGCACTGCTTGCTCAGCTTCAATAGAATGAGGGGGTGTTTTTATTTGTGCAAGATCAGTATCGTATGTTTGAGAGTTTTGCATATTTAAATAAGTGTCTTAAAAGTAATTATCGTGTATTCTACCATGAGTAAAGAGTGTTAGCTGATTTCACACATAAATATGATGTGTAGAATTTTTATTATGAAAATATAGCAATAATTTATTTTGTATATTATATTGATAATTATTTTAAATAATTTACCTTATGAAGGTTGCATTTTCGCACCCCGAATACTAAAATTACCTCTTGAAAATAACTTAAAGAAAAGTAATAAGTGCGATATCGTCATTGAATAAATGACAGAAAGGATCGAATAATATATATGGACAATAAATTAATTATTACAGATAGAGAATCATACATTCAACAACACAATGAGATTGTTTGTGACAATAGACGAAATCTCTTGAAAGTTGCATCTGGAGTATTAGCTGGGTCCGCTGTGTTTGGAATTTTTGGTTTAAATCCTGCCTTAGCGAAACAAGCTCTATCTAATGAACGAGAGCTCGTTATATATACACCGGCATTGGGTGAGACTACAAAAACAGTATATTGGGTTCCTGGCGAAGGTTACATTCAGGAATCATTGGATGAAATTTCTTGGGCATTGAGAGATAGAAGAACAAAAACTGCTAAACTCTATGATCCACATGTATTAGACCAGCTCTATGCAATCACTCTTCAGTTAGGATATTCTAAACCTGTTCATGGTTTAAGTGGATATCGTTCTAATAAAACAAATGAAATGTTGCGCAATACGATGCGAGGTGTGGCAAAGAGTAGTTTCCACACTAAGGCAAAAGCAATTGATATTCGTATGCCTGGTATTTCAACTCGTAATCTTCGTAATTCTGCCTTATCATTAAAAGCGGGTGGGGTGGGATATTACAGTAGATCTTCGTTTGTACATATTGATAGTGGTACGGCAAGAAGCTGGGGTAGCTAGATAAATGATTTTGATAAAAAGCCATTCATTATGAATGGCTTTTATTTTGCGTATTAAAAAAGAGGATCTATGAGTTTAAGTAAAAGCAATATTACGATTAAGGTAAATCATAGAGTTTTTGATAGCTTCTTCAAAGTTAATGAACTGATTGTAGATCATGACTGTTTTGATGGGCGCCGTTTTGAAGGCGTAAGACGAGAGGTTATTGCAAAAAGTGATGCCACAAGTGTTTTGCTCTACGACCCTAAAAGAGATGAAGTTCTCTTTGTTCGTCAATTACGCGTACCTTTATTAATGCGCCCAGAAAGAGCATCTCCATGGACGATTGAGATCGTTGCCGGCACAATAGACCGAGCTGAAACACCAGAAGAGATTATCCTGGCAGAAGCGAATGAAGAGGCTGGTGTATTTGTTCAGGAGCTTATTCCGATTTATGAATATTATCCATCGACTGGTGGGAGTGCGAGTAAGATGCACCTTTACTTAGGCTTATGTGACTTAGAGAATGCAGGCGGCTATTTCGGTTTGGCGGATGAGCTTGAAGATATTGAGGCATTCGTGGTAAGTCGAGAAGAGGGGTTTCAGATGCTTGACCGTGGAGAATTAGACAATGAATTCACGATCATTGCGATGTTGTGGTTCCAGTTGCATTACAAGGAATATCTGTCTTGTAATAAGTAGCGATTGCTTTTCGAGATGGAGAGGTTGTATATTATTTAGCTTGATACTCTAATCAATATTTATCAATTTTTATGTAAATTGTGTAAGGCAATTATATTTTACGTTAGATTTTACAAAAGAGAAAAGCTTCCTATGTTATTGCATATTCATCCTAAAAGTCCTCAGGCTAGACTCATTGAGCAAGTAGTATCTATCTTTCATGCGGAAGGAGTGGTTGTCTATCCGACAGATTCTAGTTATGCCATAGGATGCATGTTAGGGAATCAAAAGGGAATGGATCGTATTTTAAAGATTCGACAGGAAAGCGCCAAAAGTCACTATTTTTCTCTGATGTGCCAAGATTTATCAGAATTATCGCATTACGCTTTAGTGGACAATCCTCAATATCGGTTATTAAAAGCGATATTGCCGGGAGCTTACACTTTGATATTAAAAGGAACCCGAGAAGTTCCTAAAAAGCTTTTAATGCCGAAAAGAAATACAGTAGGACTTCGAGTTCCTAATCATGTTATAATCCAAGCTGTTTTAGCAGGGCTCGGGGCTCCGATCCTCTCAACGACGTTAAAAGTACCTGGTTACGATGCATATGAGCTCAATGATGCTTCGATAATCAATGATGTGATTGGTAATCATGTCGACGCTATCATTGATGGCGGTGCTTGTAGCATGGAGCCAACGACTGTAATAGATTTGAGCAATGGTGTACCAGAAATATTGCGTAAAGGGCAGGGCTCTATCTCATTATTTGAATAAAAGTGATACCAATAACAAAATATTGGTGTATAATGCTTTGCTTAGAATAAATCTGGGTAAGATGGTTATTACATTAGAAGGTTTAACGACATGAATATTATTAAACAATTAGAGCAAGAAGCGATGCAAGGTAAAGAGCTTCCTGCTTTTAACCCTGGCGATACTATCATCGTAAATGTAAGGGTTAAAGAAGGCGAGCGTGAGCGTATTCAGGCATTTGAAGGCGTTGTAATCGCAATCAAAAACCGTGGATTAGGTTCATCGTTCATCGTAAGACGTATTTCTCACGGTGTTGGTATGGAACGTACATTCCAAACTTACAGCCCGCTTATTGCAGGTATCGACGTGAAACGTCGTGGTAGCGTTCGTCGTTCGAAACTCTACTACTTGCGTGAACTTTCAGGTCGCGCAGCAAGAATCAAAGAAAAATTACCAGCGCGTAAAACTGCAAAAACTGCGTAATTATTTCGAAAGATTCGACAGTGAATTAAGCCTTGGTGATTTATCATCAAGGCTTTTCTGTGTTTGCCATTGTTTTATTGATAAGCAACCACATATAGTATTTTAGTAAATTGTTTTAAGAATTATTTGATACGGGAACGAAGGAGAAGGAACTCTCATGTTTAAACGAATAGCATTATGGATGATGATGAATATGGCGGTAATTGCCGTTATCACCATTATTTTAAAAATTACGGGATTAGATACGGCAATTTCAGGTGGAAGAGGCTTATTACCAATGCTCTTAGCCTGTGCGGTTGTTGGTTTTGCCGGTTCGATTATTTCTCTGTTAATGTCCAAGAGTTTAGTGAAGCGAACAATGGGTGTGCATATTATTGAAGAGCCGCAAACAGAGTTTGAAGCTTGGTATGTGAATGTTGTGAAGAGACAAGCGGCGGCCGTTGGTGTTAAAACGCCGGAGATTGGAATTTTTGAATCGCCGGAACCTAATGCTTTTGCGACAGGTGCAAGTCGTAATAACTCATTGGTCGCGATTAGTACAGGTTTGACACACGTAATGAACAAAGATGAGATTGAAGCGGTTATCGGTCATGAAATGGCGCATGTGGCAAATGGTGATATGGTCACAATGGCGTTATTGCAAGGTGTATTAAATACATTTGTGGTTTTCTTTTCTCGTATTATTGCCGAGGTTATTGCATCTCGTAGTAATTCAGAAGGAGAGGCTACTAGTTCAGGTGCATACTTTATTGCAACAATGATTCTTCAGATTGTTTTTGGTTTTTTAGCGCAAATTATTGCGAGTTGGTTTAGTCGTTATCGTGAATATCGAGCAGATGAAGGTGGCGCAAGATTAACGTCGAATAGACAAATGGCGAATGCCCTTGATGCGCTACGCCGTAGACCGGATATGAACCAAGATCTTCCAGGGGAGTTTGCGGCATTTGGTTTTACAGGATCTTTAAGAGACCTTTTCAGTACACATCCACCCTTAGAAAAACGTATTGAAGCATTGTTGGCTTCAGAGCGTAGAAATGGTTAGATGGATGATCTAATTTTGAGAATTAGAAACAGAGCATACACAAAAGCCTAGCTGATTGAGCTAGGCTTTTGTGTTTTTAGATCTTGAGTTATTGATGTTTTAAGTCGTTCTTTAAATAAAATTAGTCAGAATATCTGCTGATTCTTTAAGAACAGGTAAGAATTTTTGTTCAATCGTTGCAAGATCATTTTTGAGGATATTGGTGCTAATACTTAAAGACGCAATCACTTTTCCGCCACGATCAAAAATAGGAACAGCAACAGAACATAAGCCAATTTCAAGTTCTTGATCAATGATTGCAAAACCTTGTTCGGCAACTTTTTTGAGTTCTTCTAAAATTCCATCAATCTCATAAATGGTTTTTGCTGTATAAGGAATAAGCTGTGACTGATTGAGGATTTCAATCTGTCTTTCCCTGGATTCTGCTGCTAATAATACTCTGCCCATGGAAGAGCAATATGCCGGCAGATGGCTCCCAATGGTGAAAGTATCGGACATAATTTTTTTATTAATCTCGGAAGATCGTGCAATATAAATTACTTCATTTTGGACCAATACTGCCATCGTCGCTGTTTCATCGAGTGTTCTTGAAATATTTTCCAAGATCGGTTGGGCGGTGCTAGAGAGTGTTTGAGAATTAATATAATTGTGAGCGAGCATTAAAACTTTGGGAGAAAGTTCATAATAACGATCATCTTGAATGACATAGCCGAGTTCCATTAAGGTAAAAAGACCTCGGCGTACGGTTGCTCGTGGAAAACCGGTATCTTTTGCAATATCTGAAATCGTTTGTGCTCGTTTACTAGATGATAAAACTTCGTATATCACTAATCCTCTTGCAAAGGAGCTTAAAAAATCCGAATTATCGGCATGTTTTTCGAGGATTGGTGTAATTTCATCTAGGAAGTTCTTTTGCATAAATCTCTTTATTAAACGAATAATATGAATATGCGCATAGTATAAGATATCGAAGAAAGATTTTCCTTTTTATAGAGAGAAGTATTGATCTCTCTATTATTTGATGAGCTTTAGGTCTGAGGAAAATAGACTATATAAATGTTGTTAAAATGGCGGAAGATGCGAGAAGTTCTGGAAGGAATCTTTCTTTCATCTCCTTAATTTCATTTCTCATGGCGTGTGTACTCACATTTATAGCTGCAATTGTTTTTCCTGATTTATCGCGCACAGGAACAGCGATGGAGCAGAGTCCTAATTCTAATTCCTGATTAATAATGGCATAACCTTGTTCTTTTATTTTTGCTAATTCCTCTAATAGGGCATCTATTTCATTAATAGTATTTTGAGTGTGTGCTTTAAGTTGAGATTCTTTTAATATTTCTATCTGTTTTTCAGTAGGTTCTGCTGCTAGTAATATTCTTCCCATTGATGTGCAATATGCCGGAAGATGACTACCAATTGTTAAAGTATTTGTCATGATTCTTTGAGTATTTTCAGAGGATCTCGCAATATAAATAATTTCATTTTGTACTAAAACAGCCATGGATGATGCTTCATCGAGGTTTCTTGTAATTCCTTCAAGAATTGGTTGTGCTGCATTAGGAAGAGTTTGAGAAGTAATGTAGCTATGAGCTAAGGTTAGAACTTTAGAGGTTAGTTCATAATAACGATCATCTTGGTGTACAAAGCCCATTTTTAATAATGTATATAGGCTTCTACGTACACTGGCTCTGGGAAAGCCTGTGATTTTAGAAATATCGGATATTGTTTGAGGTTTTTTACTAATAGATAGTATTTGTAAAATAACAAGACCTCTTGCAAAAGCACTGATGAAATCAGGATCGCTAGAATAATGTTCTACAAGTTGGAGGTTGCTATCTTTATCTAATGTCATCAATGGGCTTGCCTTCTCAATTTTATATATTAGTTCAGTACCTTAATTATAAGGCAAGCCAAGAGTTTATGCTCTAAGTAAATCTCAGTATGCATCAATAATTATTGACAACATATTATTAGTATGAGATTAATTATATTGTTCGATATTAGTTGATTTCGTGCGATTGTCGCACAAAAGGATTTATATGATTAATAAAATAGGGCGATCTTTAGGAGAGGCTATAGAAAAAATTTTCGATGGTGCCACCATCATGATTGGTGGTTTTGGTACGGCAGGACAGCCGGCTGAACTGATTGATGCCCTGATTGAGCATGGTGCGAAAGATTTAACCATTATTAATAATAATGCCGGCAATGGGGAAATTGGGTTGGCAGCTTTATTAAAATCCAAACGTGTGAAAAAAATTATTTGCTCTTTTCCAAGACAATCTGACTCCCATATTTTTGATGCACTTTATCGTGCCGGAGAAATTGAGTTAGAACTTGTTCCACAAGGAAACTTAGCGGCAAGAATTCAAGCTGCAGGATCGGGGCTTGGTGCTATTTATACGCCAACAGGATTTGGAACAGAACTTGCAGAAGGGAAAGAAACCCGAGAAATTAATGGTCGTAATTATGTGTTGGAATATCCCATCTCTGCGGACTTTGCACTCATTAAAGCTTATAAAGGCGATCGTCACGGCAATCTTATCTATCGTAAAACGGCGCGTAACTTTGGCCCGATTATGGCAGCCGCTGCTGATTACACAATTGCGCAGGTGAATGAGGTTGTGAATGTGGGAGATTTAGATCCTGAGTGCATTATTACGCCGGGAATCTTTGTAAATGAAGTTGTTGAAATTAAGTAGAGCGAGGAATAGTGATGACAAAAACATATACACCACTGACAAGAAATGAGATTGCCGAAAGAGTTGCTAAAGATATATTTGATGGTGCTTATGTCAACTTAGGAATTGGGCTTCCGACCTCTATTGCGAACTATCTTGATGCAGATAAAGAAGTATTTTTGCATAGCGAAAATGGTTTATTAGGAATGGGACCTTCCCCAAAAGAGGGAGAAGAGGACCCAGACTTAATTAATGCCGGTAAAGAGCTCGTGACATTACTTCCTGGAGGAAGCTACTTTCATCATGGCGATTCTTTTACGATGATGCGCGGTGGACATATTGATATTTGTGTTTTAGGTGCATTTCAAATTGCTGAAAATGGAGATCTTGCAAACTGGCATACCGGTGCGAAAGATGCGATTCCAGCAGTAGGCGGCGCAATGGATCTTGCAATTGGTGCGAAAAATGTTTGGGTTGCAACAAATCATACAACGCGTGATGGCACGGCAAAAATTGTAAAAGAGTGTAGTTATCCATTAACAGGCATTGGATGCGTTGATCGGATTTATACAGATTTAGCGGTCATTGATGTGAGAGATAAAAAATTATATGTCACTGAAATGTTCGGGGGAATTACATTTCCAGAATTGCAGGAATTAACCGATGCGCCGTTAATTGATGCATCAACAATTTAGAATAAGAATAATGAGGGAAGGAATAGAATATGGCGGAAATTAATGCATATATTTGTGATGCAATTAGAACCCCTTTTGGTCGATATGGTGGAACATTAGGCGGAATTAGAGCGGATGATTTAGCAGCATTACCCATCACTGCTTTAATGGAAAGGCATCCTGAAGTAGATTGGAAAAATCTAGATGATGTGATTTTAGGATGTGCGAATCAATCAGGGGAAGATAATCGTAATGTTGCGCGAATGGCGCTCTTATTGGCAGGGTTACCGCAGGAAGTTCCCGGTGTTACGGTAAACCGATTATGTGGTTCAAGCTTAGAAGCGATCGGAAGTGCCGCAAGAGCGATTAAATCCGGAGAAGCGGATCTCTTAATTGCCGGCGGAGTTGAAAGCATGACGAGATCTCCTTTCGTGATTGGAAAGAGTGAAAGCGCTTATGATCGATCGCCAAAGATGGAAGATACCACGATGGGTTGGCGCTTTATTAATCCAAAGTTGAATCAACTCTACGGCACAGAAACTATGCCGGAAACCGCAGAAAACTTAGCGGAAAGATTTAATATTTCTCGTGAAGATCAGGATATCTTTGCTTATAGAAGCCAAATGAAGGCCACAAAAGCACAAGAAAATGGGATTTTTGATCAAGAAATTATTCCGGTAAATATTCCTGTTAGACGATCAGACGATATCGTATTTGATAAGGATGAGCATCCAAGAGCCTCCACAACTTTGGAAGGCTTAGCAAAGCTCAAACCTTTTGTAAAGCAAGATGGTGTCATCACTGCCGGCAATGCTTCCGGTATTAATGATGGAGCGGCCGCTCTGTTGATCGCGTCAGATAATGCCGTATCTGAATATGGATTAAAACCATTAGCAAAAATTATCGGTATGCAGAGTATGGGCGTTGAGCCAAGCATTATGGGATTCGGTCCTGTGCCGGCAATTCAAAAGCTTCTCAAACGTACAGGTTTAACATTAGAGGATATGGATGTCATTGAGCTGAATGAAGCTTTTGCGACACAAGCACTCGCTTGTATGCGTGAACTAGGCTTGGAAGATGATGCTGAGCATGTTAATCCCAATGGAGGTGCAATTGCTTTAGGGCATCCTTTAGGCGCATCGGGTGCAAGATTAGTGGCAACCGCAATTTATGAACTTGAGCGCAGAAAAGGGCGTTATGCTCTTTGTGCAATGTGTATTGGCGTTGGACAAGGAATTGCACTGATTATTGAAAGACTATAAATGTATAAAAAAGTATAAATAATTTAATTGGAGGATTCATGGAGAAAATAACAAATTTTACTGTAAAAGTAATGCAAAGATATTTGCCAGATGCGTTGATATTAGCGATTTTTCTAACAGTGATCGTGTTTGTTTTGGGGCTTTCTATTGCTGATAAAACACCTATTGATATGGCGAATTATTGGGGGAAAGGCTTTTCATCATTATTTACATTTGGAATGCAAATGGCATTAGTCTTATTGACAGGATATGCATTAGCATTAACGCCGATAGCTAGACGATTTCTAAATTTTTTAACAAGTATTCCAAATACACCTAAACAAGCATTAGCATTAGTAGCAGTGATTTCATTTTTGGCTTGCTATATTAACTGGGGGTTTGGATTTGTAGTAGGTGCGATTTTAGCCAAGGAAATGGGAAAGAAAATAAAAGGGCTTCATTTTCCAATGGTTGTGGCAGCAGCTTATGGTGCTGAGATCATTAGAGGACCATCTTCATCGATCCCTCTTGTTGTAGCAACTCCTGGACATTTCTTGGAAGATCAAATAGGGATTATACCGGTTACAGAAACCCTTTATTCGGGTTGGAATATCACTTTATCAATCGTGATATTAATTGCTCTTGTACTTTTGTTTATTAGTATGACGCCAAAGAAAGAAAATATTATTGAATACAAGGCAGATGATGAAGATGAAGTTGAATATGGGTACATTAATAAAACAAAAAAAGAGATGACTTTTGCTGAAAGATTAGAGCACAGTTATTTGGTAAATCTTTTGTTAGCTGCAATGCCGATTATCTATTTAGTCAGTCATTTTAAAGACTTAGGATTTAATCTGAATTTAAACATGGTAATTCTAATATTTTTGGCATTATCTTTAGTTTTGCATAGGAGCCCAGCAGCATTTTTAGATGTTATCAAAGAAGGAATTGTATCCACTAGAGGGATTATTATTCAATTCCCATTATATGCGGGTGTTGCAGGAATGATGGCAAGTTCAGGACTAGTAACTATCTTTGCAGATTGGTTTATTACGGTATCTAATGAATATACTTTTCCGTTTATGACATTTATTGCGGCGGGATTGGTAAATATTTTTATACCATCAGGAGGAGGTCAGTGGGCAATACAAGGACCTGTCATGATGGAGGCAGCTATGGCATTGAAAGCGGATATTCCTCAAACTATTATGGCATTTGCATGGGGAGATGCGTGGACTAATCAGATACAACCGTTCTGGGCATTACCATTGTTAGGTGTGGCAGGGCTCTCTGCTAGAGATATAATGGGGTATTGTTTGATCTGGTTATTTTTATCAGGAATAATTATTTCAACTATGTTTGTTGGATTGTCATTTTTGTAAAAATTAGGATTAAAATTAGATGAAGTTAAAAGGGCTTTTCTTGAAAAGCCCTTTTTAGCATGTATATAAGTGTATTTATTCTGAATAGAACCCCAAAGTCACTCGATCATTTCCGCCGTAATCTTGTATTGTTTGGATATTTTGATATCCACAATCTTGCATTTTTTGCTGTAAAACTTCTCGCTGATCGTATCCATGTTCGAGCAGTAACCATCCTGAGTATTTGAAGTAATTAGGAGCGGTTTCGATGAGATGAAAAAGATCGGATAATCCTTGATTGTCGGCAATGAGTGCGCGTTTGGGTTCAAATTTTATGCCGTCACCTTCTAAGTGTTGATCGATGGGATCAATGTAAGGAGGATTGGAAACGATCATATCAAATGCTGATTTTGGCAGGTTTTGGAACCAATCACTCTGCTGAAAATGAATCTCTAATTGGTTATTTTTTGCATTATCTTCGGCAATTTTTAACGTTGTTTCATAATAATCTACGGCAGTGACTTCAATGTCAGGGCGCATGCTCTTAATCGAAAGTGCAATGGTGCCACTTCCTGTACCGAGATCTACTAGAGAAAATGGCGCTTCTAATGCCGTTGGAATAAGGGATAGTGCCGTATCGACAATCACTTCTGTATCATCTCTTGGGATTAAGGTTTCGGCATTCACTTTGAAAGATAAGCCGTAAAATTCCTGTTCTCCCGTGATATAAGCAAAAGGTTCGCCATTTTTTCGGCGTTCAATGAGCGATAAGAATCGAGCCTGAGTTTCAGTATCGATCTCTCTTTCTGGGAACGCGATGAGATAGCTACGATTGACATCGAGCGCATAGGCAAGAAGAAGTTCCGCTTCAAATTGGGGAGAAGGAAGTGATTTTAAGGTTTCTTTACCTAAAATTAGGGCATCTTCAATAGTCATTGTATGGCTCGAAAGGAAGGTTGAACGCTATAAAGCGAATTTGTCGCTTGGTTTATAAATTTACCGATAATTTTATCATAAATCATTTAGAAGAAGCGTTTGGAGGAATTATTTAAGGCAGAATGATAGCGGTATATTCGGTCGGTATTTGTGCTATATCTTAATGAAAATTTGATCTATAGATCTTGTCGAACCTTTACATTTATCTGCTTGGTTAAAGTTCACTATTAATGGTATATTCTGTAATTACAGAAACATGAAAATATAGATAGCCTTTTACATCATGTGAATAGAGATAAAAGATGAGGGTTTTATGGCAGAAAATGTAAGAAAAAATGTTGAATGGCGAGATTTAGTAGCCTTAACGCCGTGCGAGAGTAGAAAGGAATTACTCATTTCGATGCCGTGGTTGCTCTTATCTTTTTTCCTTGCCTATATTGGGTGGTACGTGATTGCACTGGGCGCATCTTTTATGTTTTTTATGACAGGATTACGGCAAGTTCACGATATTTTCCATAGAGCTTTAGGATTGCCGAAGTGGGGAAACTATGTGGTGCTTTATGTATTAAGCAGTTTAATGCTCGGCTCAATGCATTCTGTGAAGGTCAATCATTTACGGCATCATCAATATTGCTTGGAAAAAGAGGATTTAGAAGGGAAGTGCGCAACGTATAAATGGTGGCAAGTGATGTTTTTCTTTGGCCCCATTTATCCTTTTTTGCATCATTATAATGCCTTGAGAGTCGGCAAGAAGCATGATCGCATTTGGATTGTTTTAGAATTAATGGGAAATGCCGGCATTTTAATTGCCGTATTCGGGTTTTTGAATAGTAATATTTTAACCTATCATTATGCGACAATGCTTGTGGCTCAGGTGTTTTCAGTGTTCTTTGCAGTTTGGACTGTGCATCATGATGCGCTAGATCATGTCTTTCAGGCGCGTACTATTCGAAATCCGATTAAGAGCAATATTACGTATCAGCTCTTTTATCATGCCGAACATCATCTTTTTCCAGCAGTGCCGACAAAAAATCTTCCAAAGCTTGCTCAAAGAATAGATGCGTATTTGCCGGAGCTTGAAAAGAGAATGGTGTATTGATGGTTTAGTATGAGGAATCGTTACTTTTAGTAATTCTTGTCAGTAATTTTTTTCGGCAATATATCGTGGAATTAGTTTCAGAGAGTTTAATTGTCAAATAGGGGCTGATTCATCGCTGGTTCGAATGTTTGCATTTTTCTAAAAATCACGTGCCAGCAGTATTAAATCTTTTAAGATTTTTAAGGCTTTTAAGGCTTTTGGAAATCTTAAATTGAAACGACTATAAACAAAAAAGCGGTGCAAATAATATTGCACCGCTTTTTCATTGAAAAGTTTGAGTTAGCCGATAAGCCGGGTTCTGTCGTGGATAATCATTCATCTAGGAATAGAATTGCTTCTATCCTCAAGCGACCTACCCGAGTACAACGCGGATCTCGTCTAATGTACTCCTATTTGGTCTTGCTCCAGATGGGGTTTACCTCAGCTACGAGAAGTCACCTTTCGTACGGTGCGCTCTTACCGCACCTTCTCACCCTTACCGAGATCTAAAGATCTTTAGGCGGTTTAATTTCTTCAGCACTTTCCATAAGCTCACGCTTTCTAGACGTTATCTAGCATCTTGATCCGAGGAGCCCGGACTTTCCTCTAGTATTAAAAATACGAGCGATTACCTGGCTAACTCAAGCTCGCTATTTTGCCTAAGTTTGAGCGGTAACGCAATCAATAGATGCGATATGCATGAAGTTTTTTATATCGGAGGAATTTGTAAATATATTATCAAGAGCGATACAGCTTTGAGGGAATCAATGAGATAATTGTTTTTACAGAAAAATTTAGAAAGGTC
This sequence comes from Ignatzschineria sp. LJL83, assembly GCF_054871845.1. Taxonomy (NCBI): domain Bacteria; kingdom Pseudomonadati; phylum Pseudomonadota; class Gammaproteobacteria; order Cardiobacteriales; family Ignatzschineriaceae; genus Ignatzschineria; species Ignatzschineria sp. LJL83. The sequence goes on along the minus strand of NZ_JBTXLY010000017.1, from coordinate 28,617 downwards.
GGTAAATTATGGGATCAAAACAGAAGATTTGGATCGGGGCAATTCTTGCCATTATCGCGATAAATATTGTGGTATATATTTTTTTAATCGATAAAGAATCTGAAATGAGTAACGTGCCAGTATCCGTGGCAAAACCACCTTTAGAGCAACCTAATCAAATTTATCGGATGCAGTTTTATTCTAGAGGTTCGGAATGTGGGTTATATGTGAACGGAGAACGTATTTATGATACTTATGGACGTGGATTTGGGTATTTAACGTCTGATTATAATGATAATATCAACCCGTATTTAATCAACGGTAAGAATGAGTTTAGCTTGAAGATGCTCAGCGAAGGGGGATATTTCACGCCGAGAGGTGATTATGAATGTTTTGTGAAAATTAATGCCGGAAGAGGGAAAGCTACGACTGAAACGGTGGCTTATCTGAATATCGATTATGCCGGTCAAGATCACTTTACGATGGGAGATAGCCTTGAATATCCCTATAAGTATCCTTCTAACTTTCAACCTCATTTGGCAATTCAGCAGCCTGAAGATTCAGAAAAAATTGCGGTAATATCTGGAGTATTAGAAATTGCGAACTTAGCAATATCAGAATCGGACACTAAATAGGTTACCAAAAATAAAAAATGCCCATTCAATACCAAAAATATAAATAAGTGCTCATATAAGATTAGGAAAGGAAGCCATTTACAGAGTGAGAAGAGATATGGATCATCAGGTCAATAATGAGATTTCAAAACGGTCAAAGCAACTATTGCCGGTCATTTTGGCGATTGCGATTTTTATGCAGATGCTCGATACGACCATATTAAATACGGCGCTTCCGAGCATTGCCGCTGATCTCAATGAATCTCAATTAAAGCTTCAATCCATTCTTGTGAGTTATACGCTTGTATTGGCGATCTGTGCGCCGATTAGCGGTGTTGTGGCAGATAAAATTGGGACGAAAAGAACCTTTTTACTAGCGATTATTCTGTTTACATTGGGCTCGCTTTTTGCGGCATTTTCCATGAATTTAACGCAGTTAACTTTATCTCGGGTTCTACAAGGCGTTGGTGGCGCAATGCTGACGCCGGTAGCACGCTTAGCTCTGATGAAGGCGTATGAACGGAAAGATTATCTTCGAGTGATTAATTATGCGCTCACGCCGGCACTGATTGGTCCGATTTTAGGGCCGGTTGTCGGCGGATACTTAGTGCAATATATGAGTTGGCATTGGATATTCCTCATTAATATTCCCATCGGCGTGATTGTTTTACTGCTCGCTTTTTTTGCGATGCCGGATTTCAGAGGTGCACCCTTTAAGTTCGATCTGCACGGATATATTATCTTTGCATTGGCGGTATTTCTTATTACTTTTGGCTTAGAATATTCCATTAATGGCGATTATAAATGGCTTTCGATTCCGCTTATATTGGGTGGATTTCTCTTTTTAATGCGCTATTGGTTCTATGCAAGACGTAAAGATAAACCGCTTTTTGAATTAACGCTGTTAGATATTCGCACTTTTAGAATTGGTCTGAATGGCAATCTCGTGGCAAGACTTGGCATTAGCGCGATGCCATTTCTATTGCCGCTATTCTTTCAAGTCGCCTTAGGATATACGCCAAGTGATGCCGGTTGGTTACTTGTACCTATTGCAGTGGGTGGAATTACGATAAAGCCTTTTGTGACAAAAATTTTACGAATGACAGGTTATCGGCGCATTCTCATTTGGAATACGGTGCTTATTAGTGTGAGCATTATTCTAATCGGCATTCTTGGGCGCTATATACCGATTGCGATTTTAGTGATACAGCTCTATATTTTGGGGGTTTGTAACTCTATTCAGTTTACGGCAATGAATACGCTGACAATCGGGGATCTTGGCAAGGATCAAGCAAGTAGCGGAAATAGTTTGGTGGTTGTGAATCAGCAGTTAGCATTAACGTTAGGCGTGGCTTTTGCGGCGCTGTTTTTAAACTTCTATGTCGCGCAACATTGGTTTGTGACAGAAAATATGGAAAAAGCATTCCAGCTCACATTCATTAGCATGGGAGTTTTAACGCTGTTGGCGACCTACATTTTTGCGAAACTAAAACATGATGACGGAGATTTGATGGCGGGAAGAAAGAAGATCGATTAATGTTTTGAATTTTGATCGATCATAGAGAATGTTGTTTTCATTGAATGTCATGGGAAGTTTATAGAACTTGCTGAGAAGCTGATTGATCGCTTATTTTAGCTCAGAAATTTTCCCATCGGTAAAATACATCGTTCCTTGATGAACCTTATGATTCTTGAATGAACCAATAAAATAGGACTGATCACTTAAGATAAGCTTTCCCTTTCCTTCAAATCGCCCATTTTGATGTTCGCCTTCATATATTTCGCCGGTAATCATAGTACTTTTGCCAAAACCATGAGGTTTGTTATCTTGAATACTTCCTTGATAGAAAGATCCATCGGGAGAGATGATTCTTCCCTGATTTTCAGATTCGGCAATATAGATGCTCTTATCTTGCAAATAGCGATATTGATGTGAAGGTAAGTGAGTAATCTCTTTTTGCGCATTCAAATAAGCTTGGTTCTTCGCCGGCATTTGTGGTGTTGGTAGGGAAGAGCACGCTGTAATGATGAGCGGTAAGAGTAAAAGAGGGAGAATTCTGAGTTTTGTCATTGAGTATCAATTCATTGCATTAGTGATGAATGATGATTTTAGCATTACTGAATGTTAAGGTATTTATTTCAGTTTGAAATTCTTTAAAGAACGTACTGGCGCTTTCGTGAGTATTCTGACAAATCGGTAAATTTAAGACGAAAAAAAACATCCCGTAAGGATGTTATTTTCTTAAAGATGGTCGGGGCAGAGGGATTCGAACCCCCGACCCTCTGGTCCCAAACCAGATGCGCTACCAGGCTGCGCTATGCCCCGATCTTAATGTAAGAAGTTGATATTTTTATCATTACAAATTGTCTTTGGGAAACAATCTGTAAGTTTTTCTATATTTACCAAAGGTAAATTGGGGTGAACGACGGGGATCGAACCCGCGACCACCGGAATCACAATCCGGGGCTCTACCAACTGAGCTACGTCCACCATAGAAACTTACTTCTTTTACCGCTTTTCTCTCTTGCAGTCTTTACGCCGATGATGCTTAATGGCGCGCTCGGCAGGACTCGAACCTGCTACCCTCGGCTTAGAAGGCCGATGCTCTATCCAGATGAGCTACGAGCGCTTAAAGCACTTCAGGGCTACATTGAACACTGTCATAAAAATTGGTCGGGGCAGAGGGATTCGAACCCCCGACCCTCTGGTCCCAAACCAGATGCGCTACCAGGCTGCGCTATGCCCCGAAATCTTTAATCTTGTGTTCCAAGAAAGAAATGTATAATAGGCCATAAACGGGATACCGTCAAATTTTTGAGTAATCTTTAATCGCTTTTGCGATCACTTTAATTTGGGAGATGCGAATTGCTTCCGGAATCTCTTTTTTATCAATGTCTTGAATGATTGGCTGCAAATTCATATTTGCCACGTTTTCTCTTAATTCTAAGATATATGCCTTCTGAGGATACATTCTGCCCATAAAATGCAGTCTTCCTCTTGCATCTGCTTTACAAGCATCCACAAAGCGTACTAAATTTTGTGGTTTGCGAAACGCATCTAAACTTTTCAATAGCTTAAGAATGGTTTTTGGTTGTAAAGTGAATGCTTGATGCATCAAAAGATGGAATTCCGTCACTTTTAACGCAATATCTCGATACTCTTTTGGCACTTTTAAACGATCACAAAAAGCTTCTACAAGGGGAACGCCGCGGATTTCATGCAGTTTATGGCTTGGCCATTCATCCATCGGCGTGACTGCTTTTCCAAAATCGTGGCAAAGAATGGCAAACCGCGTTGGTAAATCATCTGTAATTGCCGTGGATGCTTCTAGTGCCATTAACGTATGAACGCCAGAATCAATTTCGGGATGATACTTTGCCGTTTGCGGCACGCCAAATAGTGCTTCAAGCTCAGGAAAGAGAATCTCTAAGGCACCGACTTCCCGAAGCGCATTAAAAAATTCCTGCGGCGATGCTTCTCCTAATGCCTTATTGAGCTCTTGAAATACTCTTTCCGGCGTTAAAGCTTCTAGTTCGCCCGATTGGATCATATTTTTAATAAGCGCTTTTGTTTCATCGGCAATGGTAAAACCATATTGATAATAACGCGCATAGAATCTTGCTAAGCGAAGTACACGAACAGGATCTTCAATAAAAGCATCGCTCACATGGCGAAGCACTTTGTTTTCAATATCCTGAATGCCGCCGTAAGGATCAATCAGATTGCCATCAGAATCTTCGGCAATAGCGTTAATGGTTAAATCTCGGCGCAGAAGATCTTCTTCTAAAGTGATAGAAGGATCGGCGCAAACTGTAAAACCTTGATAACCTTTCGCAACTTTCCGCTCAGAACGAGCGAGCGCATATTCTTCTTTTGTTTTGGGATGTAAAAAAACAGGGAAATCTTTGCCAACGAGCTGATAGCCTTGATCAGTCATAATTTCCGGCGTTGCGCCCACTACAACCCAATCATGTTCATGATAAGGATGCTTCAGTAACTTATCTCGCACAGCACCGCCAACGAGGTAGGTCTGAAATGATGTCATATATATTCCTTGCTTTTGGGAGGTTTATGTCTCAATTAAACAAGATTATAACGTATTTCGTGGAGATAGAATTTCTGTTTTTTATCAAACTATTAGTTGCTGACTATAAGTCGTAAAAAACAGCATAAACACTTACGGCATTATTGATGATATGAATCAGAATGGGATATCTAATATCTCGAGTATAAGCGTATGTCATCGCCAAAAAGACACCCATTAAAAAATAATATAATAAGGTGAGTGAGAAAGAGATTTCATGGAGTAATCCAAATAGTAATGCGCTAAAAAAAATGGCTGAAAATCTAGATATATAGGTATTTTTGGTGAAAAAATAGTTGAAAAATATTCCTCTAAATAATAATTCCTCCGCAATAGGAGCACCAGCAATCGCAAATATCGACATCGTTATAGGAAAACGCACCAATAATATTTCGATGATTTTTTGATTTTCCGGCGATTCAATTTGAAGGACATTTTCAAACATAAAGTGGGTTATAAATAGTAGAGCCAGGATCATTATCAAGAAATAGCCAATATTTTTATTGAAAGAATAAGTGCCATATCCGACAGGATTGTGTTTTTTTAATTGCCGTTGATATAGATAATATAAGCAGCAGATCACAAGAAAACAGGTAGTAGAAATGGTGGATGAAAGACTCAGATCATGGTCAGGGAAGAAAAGTATCCACAGCATGGGAATGGATACAAATACGATTAAGAGAATAAAAAAAATAAAACGCATGAGATATAACAGGCATGTATAAAGCACTTGTTTTGGAGTAACTTGTGTCAATGGATTCCCTCTTTCTAGAATGTCTATTACTCGATGTTTCCTAGATTGCTCCTAGATAAAATTCTTTATAAATCTAGTAATAGTAATAAAAGCATTACCCTAATTGCGATGTAAGCAATTAGGGTTAATGGTGATGGATTGATAAATGTGAGTTGTAGATTGTTAATCTTACTGATCGCCGTTATTTCTCAATAGTGATAATGCCGGGTTCCACCATGATATTTTTGTAAGTAGGAAGATACATATCTTCGATGGTTGTGATGGGCATTTCATAAACGCCGGGAACGGCAGCTTCCAGAATATAGACAAACTCTTGCTTCACGCCTTTTGAGATCGGCAGTGATACCAAATAGTGATCAAATCTGAATTCTTCATGTTCAATTCGATCTCTTTGCGCTTTGGAAATGCCTAAATCTTTGTAAAACTCCTCAATATCATCGGTTGCGATGTTTGGATTCACAAGATTAAAACCGCCGGGAATACGATCGACAATCAATCCGCTTGGAAGATTATTATCCGGCGCTTCAACGGTTAAACGAACCGTAATTCGATCGCCCACTTTCAGCGTTTGCCCAATATAGTTATTTAAGGATTTAGTGAATTTCAGTTTGAAGTTCTCCACTTGCACAGGATGCTTTGGATATCCTTCAATATGATATTCCATAAATAACGGTTCTTTGCTCGAAAGCGTGGCAATACTATTTGCCGGAATGATGGTATTTGTGAGAAGCGATTGCGCTTCTCCGTTAACGATGAACGACATCTCCGTCGGCTCAAGCGATTGATCAACGCCGAGTTTAATCAGCGAATAACGATCTTGGGTACTAAAGTATTTTCGGGTGTTTAATCGATTATCCAATAGAAGTAATAGCTCGTTTTGAATATCATTATTGACCTGAAAGTTGCGAGCGCTGATCTCATTAAACATCGTTAAAATCAATGCGATTTCAGAAACATCCGATTGATAATAGCCATATTCCTGATTTTTACTCTCCATTTTTTCAAGCACTTTTGAAAATAGAATATTTCCATCTTGCTCATTGCCGAGAATGGTAAATGCCGCGGCTAAATAGGCCGTAGATAACGGCGTTAATCGATGCTCAAGCTGTTTTAAAAAGAGAATATCGGCATTAAAGATTCTACCTTCTTTCGCTAAAACCCAAGTCGCATAACTGACATTGGTTAAGCTGAAACGGCTGAGAATATTATCTCGGCTTGAAGGCACTTCTGTACCGATTCTATTGTAGACACTTTGAGCATCATTGAGTTGTCTTTTGAGATAAGACAGCGCTCTATCAAGATCCTTTTGGGGAATATGTGCAGGATATTTCTCTTTTGCTGTGGTTAAAAAGTCCGTAATATACACGCTCGTTGCAAAACGGCTTTCGCCATTTGACCACAAAGAGAAACCGCCATTCGGTTTCTGACGATCTAATAACTTGCTGATGGTATCTTTCATCATTTTATCTTCCCACTCTTCAAAGCTCTCGGAAGATTTTTTAGGATTGCGCTGAATGTCTAATTGATACGCCAGACGTTTTTCCTGATCTAAGATCGCATTCTCTTTGAATAACCATGGGAAAGCCTTACTCGTAATCTGCTCTGTACAGCCATAAGGATATTGGAATAATCCGCTGGTATAAGAGAGAACGTTAATATACGGCGTTTTCGAGAATGTAATGGATTCTCTAAATCCTTGGCTAAATTGCCCTGAAATAGCGCTATTTCTCTGCCAAAGCGTATCGGCTTTTAGAGAATTACGATCATAAATCGCCGTTTCTTCTGTTTTATGAACCGTTCCGATTTGGTAGTTTCTAATCGCTTTAAAGCTTTGGGAATCAATCTCTAAAACCACTTCGGCAAAGGGTGTGAATTCCTTTAAAGAGATAGGAATCAGCGCATGAAAGCGTTCCTCTTTATCGAGTTCCACGACATTTTGATAATCAATATCAAATTGCTCACTGCCTACAGAAATTTTGATAAGATCTTTCTGACCCGTCATATTCACAAGGGTGAGCGAGATAAAGGTTTCATCTTCCACACGAATAAACTTCGGCGGGACAAGGTCGGCGATAATCGGCGCACGAATGATGAGCGTTTCGTTGATCTCCCCGATTTGCGAATCATTAAAGATTTTTACAGCAACTTCCGCTTCGCCATTAAAATCAGGTAGATCAAATGTGATAAACGCTTTGCCATCCTCAAACGAGATCAGCTCTGAAGAGAGAGAAACCGTTTTCATCTCTGTAAGGTTCGGTAAGCTTTCCTCTTCTTCGGCAACGAGATCGGAATCCCCACCAAACTGCGGATTTAAGAGAGAGCCCATTCCTTGCTTAAAGATACGGCTGTAATAATCAATAATCTCGGCGCTATATCTGCGCTGTTTGAACAAGGCATCAAACATGGAACCCTGTTTTTCGGGAATCATATTTAAAATTCCCCGATCGGTAATGCTGATCGTGGCATAGAGCGATTCTTTGCCGGCATTTTTTAAAGTTTGAATATCCGCATCTGATAAGGAAACTTCAATTGTGACAGGCTGATCGGGAAGGGTAATTGCCGGGAATGAGAGTTGAGGATACAGTTTGCGGGCGCTCGTATCGATTTTTAATGGGATAATTCCTAAAGAACGAACGGTTTCATCTTTCTTGTTTTTAGAGATTAACAACCCTGAAATATAGAGATCATGATGATTCCACTTTGGATCAAACGGAATTTTGAGGATACTTTTACCGGAAGGAATATGTGTATTTTCTTCAAATAAGATGTTCGATCCTTCTACTAAAAGCGTGAGATTTCCCGGAAATGGTGCATCAATCGTGAGTTCAATCTCTTCGCCGGGCTTAAAGCTTGGCTTTTGCGTGGAAAGATTTAAGTGAAGTGGTTTTGCTGCTGCAAGTTGTCCTGAGCTTGAGTTTTCCCAGCTTCCGGCAAATTTAAATTCAGTCACTAAATCGGTATCGAGATCTTTAACTTCTAAAATATAGCTTCCCCAAGAGTAAGGCGAGAATGAAAAGTTCGAAATATCGCCACTTTGAATCACTTTCTGCTCGCGAATTTGGAAGCCATAGTTTCTATGGCAATCCCAACCACGATAAGTGCTATAAACCCAAGTACAATATGGGTCTTCATACTTTAATGTGAGCAGTAAGTTGCTCGGCGCAATATCGCCTTCCGGCGTTGCGGTAAAGATTTCAAAATTAGCATCTCTGCCGTAACCGATATTTCCCTCTTCAAAAAGCGGGCGAATCACCGGCACGGCTTTTCCTGGCCAAAGATTATTTTTAGCAGAACGACTAATACCAAGAACGGAACCATCGAGAATATTCACTGCCGTATCAAATCGCAAAACAGCAGAAGGAGATGGCCAATAATCTTGAGAGAAAGGACGGGTTGCTTCAAAGATTACTTCCCCATTTTTATCTAAAAATCCTCGATCTTGGTAAGATTTTACGAAGTACTCACTAGGGAATGACAATACGCCTGTAAACCAATCCTTGTGACCAATAAAGGGTGTTCGATTTAGAGATAATTCATGATGAAGAGTAACTTCATTACCATTTGCCGGCGCACCAAAGAGATAACGGCTAGAGATATTAAATGAGATCTGTTCATCATATTGATAGATTTTCTCTTCCGCTGTCACAATAAGTTCCATTCTTTCTGGCATAAACTCTTCAATATAGAGTTTTAACGAACCGAGCGGTAAATCACTACTAATATCGGTACGCGCTTCAATTTTCCAAATGCCGGTTTTTGCTTCTTGCGGAATGGTAATGATGGATTGATAGAAACCTTCTGTGCTCGAATCAATTTGATAATTTCGGAAAGTTTTTCCCTGAGGATCAATCACGCTTAAAGTTAAAGGTTGTTCTGGCAATAGATAGCCATCAAAATTTCGAAGAAGCGTGTTGATCGTCATCGCTTCGCCGGGGCGATAGAGCGTTCTATTGGAATAAACATAAGCGACTTCTTCAGTGCTAACAGCGCCTTGAATGGCGTATTCATTGAGATCGAGCGCTATCTCTTTGAGCGGAAGAATGGAGATATCGCCTTCCTGCTGAACCACAACAATATCGGATTTTTCTAATCGTTTCGGTAAACGGCAAAGTCCATCTTCAAAGGTACACAGAATGGAGGATTTTTCGAGTTTACGATCTTTGTTTTTCCAAACTTCAAGCGTTGCGCCATCCACAGGTTCATTATTGGAGAAATGATTACCGATAATGACGGTGCTTTCCGGATATAAACGGGCTTGTAAGCCGATATCTGAGATAAAGATAATGCGCGTATCGGGTTTCTTATATATTTCTCCGGCAGGATTTGCGGTAATCAGATAAGCGCCGGGCTGAATGTTTTTATCTAATGGCACTTGATGAATCGTCGGTTCATTTTTTGGCGTATCTTTCGGCGTCACATATCGGAAAATGCCGGCAGGCGTCATATCTTTCACTAAGCGAGATAGCGACCATGTATCAAAATCCGAGCCAATATAATAATTCTCTAACAGTTGCGGTAAATTGTGAATGGCATAATATTCCACATCAATCTCTTGCGTGCCGAACATTTCCACCGGAATCGTAGAGTTATGAAGCGGTAACACAGGACCTCTTCCGATGATTTTGACAAAATCACTTGGCGTTCCTAAATAGATATAATCCTCTTTTCGGGAGTTTGTTTTTTGGTGCTGAAACTGATCGGTGCTGATCGTATAGCTTCCTTCAGAAATGGGATAATACGACAATCTGTAGCCATCTTTACTCAGATGCCACTTTCCTTCATCGATCACTTCATCTTTATGATTATCATAGTTATAGCTCGTAATTTTAAACTGCTTTTGAAGCGCATCGGCCTTGAAAAGTTGAGGTTCATCAAAAAACACCGAAATCGTTTCTTGATTGTTGAGCTTAAAAGCATTGATGGAAGTTACTTGCGCGTGAATCGGTAATAGCGCTAATAATCCAAATAACAGTACGGCAAATAGAATAGAACGTTGCCATAAGCGCAACATCACACCGTGCGCATGATAACTTTCGTAACTTCCGGCAAATAGTTTCATGAAAATTCTCCCATGAGATCGAAGGGCTTTAAAGATGATTGAAGTATTTCACATCATTTATCTGATAAATATCAGAGCATTATGCCAAATAATAAGGTTGCCTATCGAAAATAGATGGCTTCTTTTTAGAATTCATTTTAAAGATTGATATAGCTCTTTATTCAGAGGGATTTCAGCGAAGTTTCAGGAAAATCGTATCACGAAGGATGAACTTTGAAAGATCGGCACTTTATTGACTTGGTTTCATTGTATTGTTTTCTCGATACTGCTTTAATTATCACACGCTTAATCGCATTGCCGGTTAAGAAATGATTGTGGCGCTATGGATCATAGTCGCTAATATTACTTTGTGGGAATGAGATCAATTCATGGCATCAAAACGCCGTCTATTTTGGAAGTTTTTTCGCTGGCTCGGATTGTCCGTTGCCGGCATTTGCGTTTTGTTAGGGATGAGCTTTGCGCTGTTAAATTATCTTTTACCGCTGGAAGTGCCGAAGATTGATGTTTCGACCACAGTTGTGGCAAAAGATGGGGAAGTATTACGGCAATTTTCTAATGAAGATGGGGTTTTCCGGCATTGGATTTCCTTAGACGAAGTGTCTCCCGATTATTTGCATGCGCTGATTCAATATGAAGATCGCTACTATTATCAGCATTTTGGTGTAAATCCGTTCTCGTCGCTTCGCGCGATTTGGCAGATGATCATTCATCAAAAAATCATCTCCGGCAGTTCTACCTTGACCATGCAAGTTTCCAGATTGCTCTATCCTCATGAGCGAACCTTTTTCGGGAAATTACAGCAAGTATTTAGAGCGATACAATTGGAATTCAATTACAGTAAAGCCGAAATTTTAACGCTCTATATTAACCTTGCGCCTATGGGCGGAAATATAGAAGGCGTGAGCTCTGCCAGTGAGCGCTATTTTTCAAAATCTGCTAATGAATTAACCTTGTCGGAAAGTGCATTATTAGTAGCACTTCCCCAAAGACCTTCGGTATATCGACCGGATCGTAATTTAACGCTTGCGAGAAATGCTCGGGATAAAGTTTTACGGCGTTTATATGATTTTGGGGAAATTGATGAACAAACATGGCAACTGGCGAGTCAAGATCCCATCAATTATCAGCCGAGCAAGACGCCTTTTCATGCGCCCCTTTTTGCCGATAGGCTTCGCCGGCAATTTCCCGATCAGCATCGCATTGAATCAACGATTAACTATGATTTACAGCGCCATTTAGAAACATTTCTTCTCGCACAAAGCCAGAAATTTCCAAAGCATCTTTCATCGGCAATTTTGGTGGTGAATAATCACACCCATGAAGTGGAAGCGTATTTGGGGTCTGTGGATATGTTTGATGTGAATCGTGCCGGATTTGTAGATATGGTAACGGCAATTCGCTCGCCGGGATCGACGTTAAAGCCGTTTGCTTATGGATTAGGATTAGATTACGGCGTAATTCATGAAGCGAGTTTATTGACAGATGTTCCGCGCGCTTTTGATGGTTATGAACCGCAAAATTTCGATAAAGAATTTCGGGGCAGAGTGCCGATGTTTCGGGCATTACAGCAATCGTTAAATGTGCCGGTCGTTCAAGTTTTTCAACATTTAACGCCGTTTTATTTTTTACAAAAAATGCGGGAAGCCGGCATTAATCTGCATATTTCAGAACCGACATTAAGTATGATTCTCGGCGGTGTGGGCATTACGTTAGAAGAGCAAGTGCGCCTGTTTTCAAGCTTTGGCTCTGATGGGAAAGTCTATCCTTTAATCATGGTAAAGGATTCACAGGAACAAACGAAACCAACCGAAATCTCTGAACTTACCGGCAAGCCAATTCTATCGCCGGCATCTAATTGGATTATTACGAAAACCTTACGCAATATTACGCCTGCTAAACGTATCAATTCCCGAAGAATCGCATGGAAAACCGGCACAAGCTACGGCTATCGAGATGGTTGGGCGCTCGGCGTCAGCGCCGATTGGACTGTGGGCGTTTGGGTAGGTCGTCCTGATTCTGTGCCGAATGTCGGCATTTTAGCCGGCGATATTGCCGTGCCTCTGTTATTTGATACATTTGCATTTCTGCCTAAAGATCAAACCACTTTTAAGAAACCGTATAACGTTCAAGAAGCGGTTATCTGCTGGCCTTCGGGCAGAAAAAAAGCTCAATTGCCGGAAGATGAATGTTTAGAAGAATTTAAAATAGATACCATTGCCGGCAATGTTCCTCGAACGCTTTATGATGGGAAAGGCGAATCCCCGCATAATGGTTGGCCGATATTATTAGCAGATGATTTCATTGCCGATATCTTAGAAGAAAATATTACTCGGCAAGCATTTTTTCAGAAATATCACTCAGAATCTCAAAGAGATAGAGCCGGTAAATCAAGAGAAACGCCTATTTACGGCGTGAAGATTTTGACCTTAGCAAATGAAAGTATTATCTTCAAATCAGACTATAAAATTCATCTTTCAGCGCAAGGAAAATCGCCTTTTAGATGGTATTTAAATGGAGAATTATTACAAACGCCGGCATTAGATATTCAAACGTTAAATGCCGGAGAATACAGATTGAGCGTACAAGATGAGCAGGGAAATAGTGATCAAATTCAATTTGAAATTCGAGAGATTGAGTAGACATTCAGATCAAAATTTAGTTTGAAAGTTAGTTCCCAGCTTATGTAACAACGATTTAGAAAAATACTTTAGAAAAACACTTTAGAAAAGTAATTTATAAAAAAACTTATAAAACGTATTGATAAAAACAGTGATTATCCCATTTTGATAATGAAAAAGGACATCTCATGACACAACCAAAATCTCGATTAGATCAAATTATTTCCGAAACTCATGAAAATCGCCGTAAGCGAGAAATGGGATATCGGGAACAAGCGTTAAAACTCTATCCATGGATCTGCGGACGTTGCCAGCGAGAATTTGATCATCGCAATCTTCGAGAACTCACCGTTCATCATAAAGATCATGATCATGATAATAATCCAACGGATGGCAGTAACTGGGAACTTCTCTGCCTCTATTGCCACGACAACGAACATCAACGCTTAGAAGAAGCCTACAACAACGCCACAAGAAATACCGATGGCAAAACCGCAATCGCCACGCACAATCCCTTTGCAGATTTGGCGAGTTTGTTGAAAAAATAGCCTTTATTAAGGAGGAGTAATTGATGAATAAAAAAGATATTAATAAACACATCACAACAGAAATGGCACAGGTTTTACAGATTCAGCAGGAATTAGCAGATGGATTTGAAAAAAGTGATGATTCTATCGAAAGTATGCGCCGGGATTATAATTTAGAACGAGCTTATTGGAATGATGGCGGACCAGAAGCTAAAAAGACGATAAATTTGGAACTTGAAGGACCACATGGCGCATTGCCGATACGATTACATTATCCTTTGCATCGGAAAGAGAAGGGCATCATTCTTTATATCCATGGCGGAGGTTTTATGGTGGGAAACCTAGATACCCATAGCAGGATTATGAGAAATATCATGGAATTATCAGGATCTGTTGTAATCGGCATTGATTATCACTTAGCACCAGAGTATCAATATCCTGTTCAGCTTGAAGAGTGCGCTTTTTTAGTGAAACACTTACGAGAAAATAGTGAAGAATACGATATTGATGCGAATGATATTGTATTTGCCAGTGATTCTGCAGGTGCAAATCTCGCATTAGCCACAACACTCTATTTAAGAGATCGTTTACCAGATATTCACTTTATTAGAGCTCTTTTACTTTATTATGGAACATTCGGGTTGAAAGATTCAAGATCGATGCGGTTATATGGCGGAGATTATGATGGTTTAAGCCAAAGCCAGTTACAGGAATATCAGCAAATGTACCTTGGCAAGCAGATTAATGAAACACATTATAGCGATTGCTTTGATCATAACTTAGCGACCAATATTCCTCCTTGTTATATCGCCTGTGGCGAGATTGATCCTCTTTTTGATGATAGCCAATTACTCTTTGATATTTTAGTAGAGAATGGAACGAAAGCAGAACTACAGTGTTTTAATGGAGTCACTCACTCCTTTTTACACTTTTCTAAAATAATGCCGGAAGCAATTATCGCCATTGAACAAGGGATAAAGTTTTATAGATCATTGAAACAATCCGCTTAACGATCTAATCGATGGTGCAACCGTAATCGTCATGCACAATCCCTTTGCAGATTTGGCGAGTTTATTGAAGAAGTAGTTATGAAAATAGTTTCTGATTAAAACAGTATGTTTGTGAAGGAATATTACGATGAAAAATAAGTATAAAAGATTTAACGGATCTTTAAGAGCGATTAAAGGATGGGCGGAAAGTATTTCTGGAAGAGAAGAGGATTATCAAGAGTATGAAAAAAATTCTATACAGCAATACTTAGAAGGCAAAGATGTTTATGGTATGGCTAGAATTGTGCTTTGGGATATGGGATATCTCCATATAGGAAAAGCCCTTTTATCATCTGAAATCGGCGATATCAAGCAAGCTAATCAAAATATGAGAATAGGCATTAATCGTATGATTCATGCGAATGTATTAGCGATTATACAAGTCAAAAAAGTAGGCAAGACAGTGTGGACTTTAGATGATTTTACTAAGGAAGTCGCAATTGCCATAAATATGGGGTTACTTAACTTAGCTGAAAAATATTATCACTTTATATTAGAAGCGTTAGAACAAGGTTATAGCATTGCGAATGGGCATAATAATCCATTTTGGGAAAATTCACTTCGTTACTCAGCGATGATTATGATGATAGTCAGTGATTGGTTAGGATTACCAGAACCAGACTTAGAAAAGTATGCGCTCCCGAAAGATCCTATCTGGATACATTATGCAAGCCACTGGAAAGAACCAGATCTCGATAAGTTTAAAGAAATATTACAACAGGTATGTGATGTTCATCTTGAAAGAATAGCGATTACGGATAGAGAATTTGAATCTCAAGAATTTGATTTTAATTCGCCTTATGAAGCACTTTATCCTGTAGAAATTTTGTTTGTTTTAAGATTAAGAGAAATGATTGGCTTAGAAAATCCTTCAATTGAGCATCCTTTTATGAATACTTCTTATGCGAAAATTACAGAAAGTACTTTATCAGAAGCACTCAACGATCCTTTATTGACAGATTTTTTAGAAGCAGTCAGAAAAAAGGATCCTGAGTCTATCGCGCTCTGGGATAATTTCAGAGAGGGATAGAAATGTATTTGGGAGCAAGGAAGCTTCTGGAAATAATAGCATTAAATATTTAAAAAGAAGACATTATTAATTCAAAAAAGGTTGAGTTTATATGAATAATAACAGTGTGTTGAATGAATTGTGGAGCAAGTTTTTCTCCTCTAGATTTGTATTGATAACTTTGATATTGGCTTCAATAATATCTATGTCGGCAGTTTATGCCGACACACAAAAACTGATTATTGAATCTGGAGATAATGCCCAAAGTCGTCAAAGGGCGGAGATGGAGCGGGATCAGTGGAAGGATACTCGTACACTTCGTCAGAAACAAAATGTGCGTGCCGAGAAAGAGTGGGATAAGAAAGATAATGCGATTGATGATAGTTATAATTGTCAGGTAAGTGAAAATGTTCATCTCTATTGGGAGCCCAATACTCGCAGATGTTTAGATCGACGAACGGGAAGAGCTGTTAATCCGTAAAAATATCGATAGAAATATTTTTACGACAAAATCTCTACAATAATTTCCTTAAAAGATTTTTTAATGGCTCTTAATAAATCATTTTTCATAAAAGGGCATTATCACGTTAATCGGCAATAATTTTTGCTGATCAAGATCAAAGGAGTTTTATGATCCCGTTTAATCCCGCAATATTTTTAATTATGGCGATCATATCGATAATTGCACTTGCGGCTCCTTTTCTTATTCTCTATTCGTTGCTGTTCTCGCTTCGAGTTTATTTTATTGCGCGTAAAGAGCAAGTACCATTTATCCGCCTCTTGTTTAAGAGTAAGTTTTTTATTGTAGTTTTTTCTATTAGCGTAGTTTTCTCTACGATTGCGATTATTATTGCATTGGCTATCTATTCCTTTAAAAAAGATTTTGAGCGTAAACAGGAATATATGGAAAGCCGACAATATTTTGTATTAGAACATGAACATCTGTATGGGGAATTTCTCTTTCCTAAAGGTACATTGATTAATCGTAATGATTCTAGAGATATTGGGGAAGAGGTTTATTTACCTGTTTTAAGTGGATTAGATAGAGTAAGGTTTTCAGAACCAACGGAAATTGCTGGAATATTAGCAACTGCGATGGATATTATGGGATATATAGAAATTGCGGAAGATCAGCAAATAGGTCCTGTTCACTATTTTCCGCGTAAATCTCAATTAGGTAATGAACCGTTAGTCGATCGGACATTGCCTTTCATGCATTGTAAGAAAGGTTCAGTTGCTGTGTTTGAACGATCTAGAAAACGGAGATTTTCAGATCGAGCTTATCATTGGAGGTATGCAGATGGTGCTGATGCTGAATTTTCCCCTTCGGAATGGAAATTTAGATATTGTGATGAGAAACGAACAATAGATGTATTGCCGGCATATGGTTCTCAAGAAGCTATTCAATTAGAGAATGAACGTAAAAAACAAACAAGAATAAAGAATAGTTCAGTCATTAAAGATGGTGTGTTGATGGATGCCGAAGAAGTAGTATTTAACATTAGTTATTTGTTAGAAGCACAGCAACAATATCTCTTTAGCAGAAATAAAAATCTACAGACAGAAGATTATTTAAAGATTTATGAATTGTTTGAAAAGGCTGCGGAGAACGGAGAAGAGGAAGCGTATTACTATCTTGGCATTATGAATGATGCCGGCGAAGGTGTTCCGCAAGATCGGGAGAAAGCACTCTATTGGTTCCATAAATCGGTAGATACCGGAAATGAGGAAGCATTGGCTCGCATGGGAAGCATTTATTTGCATGATGAAGAAGTGCAAGATTATACAAAGGCGAGAGAAATCTTCGAGAAAACCGTAGAGAGCGAAAGAAATGAAACAGCAGAGTATTATCTCGGGCGAATCTATGCAGAAGGATTAGGCGTTGAGCAAGATTATCAGCAAGCTTTAGAATGGTTTAAAAAATCCGCGGATCCTTTTCATGCGATTGGCATGACGGGTTATCATCCGCTTGCGCTCAGAGCGATGTTGAAAGTTGGAAAACTGTATGAGGAAGGTTTAGTCGGAGAGAAAGACTACACAGCCGCTGAACCTTGGTATGACAAAGCTTGTCATTTAGAATTACAAGAAGCTTGTGAGCATTTGAAAGACATGATGCAACAAGGGATCACTCTCCAATAATAGTCGGATGAAATGACATTTTAATAGCTTGAGAATATCTCAGGCTATTTTTTTGCCTTGATATTTTAAGGTTTAGATTTTTACTTATGGCTTTTTCTTCTAGTTTTTCTTACGGCATTATCTATTTCATTTAATAATCTGTTTTTGTTTTAAAGTATTTGATTTGCTTGATGCTCATAAAAAGAGCTGTGCTATATTGCTAAAGGTTGGATTTTTATAACTAACATCTTATGGAGGATGAATCTATGAAAAAAATAATCTTAACAACATCAATGATGGCGATCTTTTCTGTTTCAGGCTTAATGGCATTTGCGGAAGAGAAAAGGGTTCCATCCAATCAATTTTGGGAAACACTACAAAGCCACTGCGGAAATGCTTATGCCGGAAAACTAGCAGATGGTCAAGATCGACCGGAATTTACCGGAGATTTAGTGATGCATGTGAAAAGTTGTAGTAATTCAGAAATTAAGATTCCATTTTTTGTGGGAGATGATCTTTCCCGCACATGGATTTTAACGAAAGATGACAATAATCTCATTCAGCTCAAGCATGATCATCGCCATGAAGATGGCTCAGAAGAAGACATTAACTTTTACGGCGGAAAATCGCCAAATGCTGGGCATGCAAACTTTCAGTTTTTTCCGGCCGATCCAGAAACGGCATCTATGATTCCAGATGCGTCTTCAAACGTATGGTGGATTGAACTTTCAGATACCGAGTACAGCTACAACCTAAACCGATTAGCATCCGATAGAGCGCCTTTTCGTGTAGAGTTTGATCTCACAGAAACGATTGATACGCCGAAAGATCCTTGGGGTTGGGAGTAATTTAGTAATCCTAGATTGTTTCAACGAAAAGCAGTTTTCTAACGGTGGAAAACTGCTTTTTTATTATTTTTTTATTGTTTTACGCTTGAGATGTGATTGAAAGAGATTGGTGAGAGATTGTTCTGATTATAACGAACGCCTTCTAAAAAATAGGGCATAATGAATTTTTGTAAAATAACTTCATAAAGTTTATTGATAATATTTTATTGCGATGCGATATGAAAACATTCAACGAATATAATTAAAAATAAGGAGATTTTAGATGAAAGCTTTTATTAATCCTGAACGAAATGTGGTGAATGATGCAGTTGAGGGATTGCTTGTAGATGATCGGCTTGCGGTGTTAGATCAATTCCCTGAGGTGCGCGTAGTGGTTCGCCGTGATTGGCAGAAAGATAAAGTGGCACTAATCTCCGGCGGAGGTTCAGGACATGAGCCGGCGCATGCGGGCTTTGTGGGAAAAGGAATGTTAACGGCGGCAGTTTGCGGAGATGTATTTGCATCGCCAACGGTGGATGCGGTTCTTTCGGCAATTCTTGCGGTAACGGGCGAAAAAGGCTCGCTTGTGATTATTAAAAATTATACTGGCGATCGTCTGAATTTCGGTTTAGCCGTAGAGCAAGCAAGAGCGCTCGGTTATAAAGTGGAAAGTATTACAGTCGGCGATGATGTTGCGCTGGGGGATGATGTTCAAAAACGTGGCATTGCCGGCACACTGTTTGTGCATAAAGTTGCCGGATACTTAGCGGAAGCGGGTTTTGAACTCTCTGAGATTGTGGAAATTGTCCAAAATGCCGTGAATAATATTATGACGCTTGGCATGGCAGTGACGGAATGTCAGATGTTTAATAGCGATAAAGCATGTCGTTTAAAAGAGAATGAAGCAGAGCTTGGGCTCGGCATTCACGGCGAAGCGGGAACAAAAATTATTCCGTATGCAAATGCCGATACATTCATGCAGACGGTTTCGGATCAACTGAATGCGAAGGTTCAGGAAAAGATTAAAGATGCGCAATCTGGCATTCAGGCAGATACTCGTTATGCGTTACTGCTGAATAACTTGGGTTCAGTGACACCGCTTGAGATGAATGTATTGCTTCATGCTTTTACGAAAACAGCGCTTGCAGAAAAGGTGCAATATATTACAGGTCCGGCGCAATATATGACGGCGCTGAATATGGCAGGTTTTTCGCTGTCAATTATCGCACTTGATGAAATGATTGAAACAGCATTATTAGCAGATGTGGAACCTGTGGCTTGGCAGAAAGTTCGCAGTTTTTGTGCGCCGCATAAAATCGCATCGCCCACATTGCCGGCAATTTACCCTTATGCGCCATCAGAAGATGATCATGCGAAAGCGGTCATCTTAAATGCGACGAATACGTTTATCGCGATTAAAGATGAGATGAATGCTCTAGATGCGAAAGTTGGAGATGGCGATGCCGGAGAAACGTTTGCATTTGGTGCACAAAAAATTCAGGAAGCGATCGATCAATTGCCGTTAGCAGATGGCGCAGAGTTGCTCGAAACAATCGGACGAGTATTAGCGAGGGAAGCGGGCGGATCCAGTGGCGTTTTACTATCGATTCTCTTTACGGCGGCAGCGGTAGAGTATCAGCAAGATCCTGATTATGGTAAAGCGCTGTTGGCAGGTTTGGCGCAGATGAAGCATCACGGCGGAGCGGATGTCGGCGATAGAACGATGATCGATGCATTAGAACCGGCATTTATTGCATTAGCCAATGGCGAAAGTTTAGAAGCAGCGGCAATTGCGGCAAGAAAAGGCTCTGAAAGTACGAAGTTCATCACGAAAACATTATTCGGCAGATCTTCTTATATTCCGGAAAGTGAATTAAAAAACATTCCTGATCCCGGTGCAGAAGCCATGGCAAGAGCGTTTGAAGGATTGTTGAAGTAACAATGTGAAATAGAAAGTTAAGAAAAAGCGATAAGAAAAAACAATAAAGAAAAAGCCAACTCACTTTAAACAGTGAATTGGCTTTTTTGTGCTTTCTCTATTTTCGATTTTCTCTTCTAGATTCTGTATCTGAATGAGATTATCGAAGAAGATATTAGAGAATAAATCTGCTTAAATCTTCATCTTCTACAAGATCATCTAACTCATTTTTCACATAATCTTCTGTCACAACGAATTTTTCGCCATCACGATCCGATGCTGAGAATGAGATCTCTTCGAGAAGTTTTTCTAAAATGGTATGAAGACGACGAGCACCGATGTTTTCAGTTTTCTCGTTCACATCAAATGCCATTTTCGCAATCTTACGAAGTGCAGCTTCTTCAAATTCAAGTTCCACGCCTTCTGTTTTGAGAAGTGCTGAATATTGTTTGATAAGTGCAGAAGAAGGTTCTGTTAAGATGCGGAAGAAATCATCGGCATTGAGTGATTTGAGTTCTACACGAATCGGTAAACGACCTTGAAGCTCTGGAATTAAATCAGAAGGTTTCGCTAAATGGAACGCACCTGAAGTAATGAAGAGGATATGATCTGTTTTAATCGCACCATATTTTGTGGAAACAGTACAACCTTCGATTAATGGTAGAAGATCACGCTGAACGCCTTCACGAGAAACATCCGCGCCTGAGGTTTCGCCCTTACGGCATACTTTGTCGATCTCATCGATAAAGACAATACCTTGGTTCTCGGCAACTTCAATCGCTTTCTGTTTTGCTTCTTCTTCATTGATTAAACGTGCAGCTTCTTCGTTTTGAACGACTTTAAGCGCATCTTTAATCTTCATTTTTTTGCTCTTTTTCTTTTCCATGCCAGATTGTTGGAAAAGAGATTGAAGCTGATCCGCCATCTCTTCCATTCCTGGAGGCGTCATGATATTTACGCCGCCGGCAGCTGTGCCGGAAACTTCGATATCAATCTCTTTATCATCCATTTCGCCGCGAATAATTTTTTCACGGAATTTTTGGCGCGTCGAGTTTTCAACTTTTGGTGCATTTGGCTCATCTGCAAAACCCACGCTTTTTGGTGGTGGTAAAATCGCATCAAGCACACGTTCAATCGCCGCTTCTTCTGCTTTTGGATATGCTTCTTTAATCATTTTTTCGCGCACTTGCTTTACAGAAGCTTCTACTAAATCACGAATAATCGAATCCACTTCACGACCAACGTAACCCACTTCTGTGAATTTTGTTGCTTCTACTTTGATAAATGGTGCATTTGCAAGTGTTGCAAGACGGCGAGCAATTTCAGTTTTACCAACACCGGTCGGTCCGATCATGAGGATATTTTTCGGCGTAATCTCTTTACGCATATCATCGCCAACTTGTTGGCGTCTCCAACGGTTACGAAGCGCAATTGCAACAGAGCGTTTTGCTTCATTTTGACCAATAATATAACGATCGAGTTCTTGAACGATCTCTCTTGGGGTCATAGCACTCATATATGATTCCTTTAAATATACTTAAATACTTTGATCTATCTTTTGTTAGATTGGGTAGCTTTTCTGATCTTCAATTGTCGATCTCAATATTAACTTCAATACTAAACTACCAATCTTTTTCAATAGATTTTGATATGTTCTGTGAAGCGTTCTAAATAGCGTGATTAGCAACATGATTAGAAACGCAGTTTGAGAAAAAATAATGTTTTGGCTTTTAGAAGCTTAATTTCTCAAGAGTTAAATTTTTATTACTGTAAATACAAACACTGCCGGCAATCTCAAGGCTTTTACGTACGATCTCTTCTGCTGGAAGTTCTGTATTTTGTAAAAGTGCTAATGCTGCACTGTGGGCAAACATACCGCCGGAACCGATGGTTGCGATATCGTGTTCAGGTTCGATTACATCGCCTAATCCTGAAATCACAAATGTTGCCGTTTCGTCAGCGACAATCAGAAGCGCTTCAAGTTTGCGAAGCGAGCGTTCTGTACGCCAATCTTTTGCTAAAGCTACT
Organism: Ignatzschineria sp. LJL83; assembly: GCF_054871845.1. Classification (NCBI taxonomy): domain Bacteria; kingdom Pseudomonadati; phylum Pseudomonadota; class Gammaproteobacteria; order Cardiobacteriales; family Ignatzschineriaceae; genus Ignatzschineria; species Ignatzschineria sp. LJL83. The sequence continues at coordinate 6,032 of NZ_JBTXLY010000017.1, read as the reverse complement.
GCCGCTCTAGTGAGGTTACCACTATGTTGTGCGAGTTTTTCTTCGAAGCGTTCGAAAAGTGTAAAAGCGTCCGCAGTACCACCGGCAAATCCGGCAATCACTTGGCCATTAAACAGACGACGAACTTTACGAGCGTTGCCTTTCATGATGGTGTTTCCCATGGAAACTTGTCCATCTCCACCGATGACGACTTCATTACCGCGGCGCACCGCACAGATGGTTGTACCTCGAAATTGTTCCACAATTAACTCCTTATTCGTTTTAGAATTGCGTGCTACTATAATGTGGTGCCTTCACTAGATTTCAAGCGATCATGTAAAAATAGGATTATATTTGTGCATTTTAGGCGCTATTTAAGCAGTATAAAACAGCATTTGCATGAAGCATTTCTTTGAAGAAGCCTTAAAATTGAAGCATCCTCTAGAAGGATTGTCAGGATGTTTTATAGATATTTTATGAATGCCGAGATCTTCTTAATTTCTTGGGATTACCTTATAAATATATATATGAATCTTGGTAAATCAGTGTTGAATGCGGAATGTGATAAATTGAGCAATCTGGAGATATAGCATGGAGATAGATAAAGAGTTGTTGACGGATGAAGAGCTTCTTCGTTATTCACGGCATATTATGCTCGATCAGTTTGATCTAGAAGGGCAGGCGAAATTTAAATCTGCACATGTTGTGGTTGTGGGATGTGGCGGTTTAGGAATGGCAGCGCTTCCCATTTTGGCAGGTGCCGGCATTGGCAAAATTACACTGATTGATTTTGATACCGTCGATCTCACGAATCTTCATCGGCAAACAGGTTATAAGATGGCGGATATTGGTGCATCGAAAGTCAAAAGGGCGAAGAATCATCTTGCGGCATTGAATCCCGATATTGAATTAGACGCAATTGAACAGAAAGTCTCATTGGCGGAACTTGAAACCCTGATTCAAGGTGCGAGCTGTGTTTTAGATTGCAGTGATAACTTTCCGCTTCGAAAAGATCTCAATCGTGCTTGCTTGATGAATAAAGTCCCGCTCATTTCAGGTTCTGCGGTGCGTTATGAAGGGCAGTTAACGGTATTTGATTTTAGAGATCCTCATACAGCATGTTATGAATGTCTGTTTGCCGGCGATCATGCGGATGATGGAAACTGTGCGCTCTTTGGTGTTTTCTCTCCTGTTGTGCATATTATCGGTGTTTCACAAGCACAAGAAGCGTTGAAAATTATTTTAGCGATCGGTTCTATCGCAACAGGGCGTATTTATCTCTATAATGCATTAGAATTTACATGGCAAAATTTTGGATATCGGCGCAATCCTCGGTGTGAAGCGCATGATCATTCTATTAATTAGAAAACTTTTAAAAAAATTTACAAAAAATATTCATCTCAATCTCATCTCAACCTCACCTCCATTACAGAATAGAGTTGAGTTATTCAGAATAAAATAAGGATTATGAAACCTATGAAAAAATCTCTACTTGTTGCACTCTTTGGTTCTCTTATCATCGCCGGTTGTGCATCAGCGCCTAAAAGCGTCAGTTATTCTGAATACAGAGAAGAGAATAAGCACGATACTGAATTGGTTTCAGATAAAAACATCCAAAATTACGCGTCATGTGTACGAAGTGGTTTAAGCGCTTATAATCCGACAGAATCAACGCTTTCCGGCAACGGCATTCGTTTATCAGCACCGAATCAATTTGAAGTGGAAATTTATAAAGCCATTGATAGCACTTACGCACGAGCAGATACCAGTAATCAAAATGTGATTAATGTTCTTCAGCAATGTAAGTAACAAGTAAATAAGTAATTATTGGCATAAACAGTGGTTAACACTTTGTGTGAAAGCGATCTTTGATAGATCGCTTTTTTGTTGTCTTCTTATTCTTATATTTTATTGTTGCATTCCCATTTTAAATCTTTAGAAGTGTCATCTTTGTGTCACATAGATTCCTTACGATAATGACAATCCCGAAATAGAGTCGCTTACGGGAATCACTTATTGGTTGAAATTTTGGAGATCTGTCATGACACGTAAACGTGATGAATTTGAAGTAAGTAATCAAACCTCTAACTCTGCATTCTCAGAAGTAATGGATGCGCGTATTTCTCGTAGATCCTTATTTAAAATTGGTGGAATGGGCGCGGCTGTTGGAATTGCATCACTGTTCCCCTCTTCGCTATTTGCTTCTGAAGCGAAAGCGGACGTGATTTCAGCTGCGAAAAATGGCGGCGTGACATTTAAGTCTGTGCCATATTCCACATTAGATACGGTTGTTGTACCGGAAGGTTATAGAGCGGTTGCGTTCTATAAATGGGGAGATCCTGTAGGAATTGCCGGCAATTCTCCTGCTTTCAAAAAAGATGGTTCCAATAGTGCCGAAGAACAAGCGGTGCAAGCGGGAATGAATCATGATGGAATGGCATACTTTCCATTAGGAGAAGGCGATGAGCGTTCACGCCGTGGACTTCTCGCAATGAATCATGAATATGTCGATAACGGGCTTCTTTTCCCTGATGGCGTTGAGAATTGGTCGGCAGATAAAGTATTAAAATCACAAAATGCGATGGGAATCTCTGTTGTCGAAGTGATGAAAGATAGTAATGGTGATTGGGCAGTCGTTAGTCCTTCACAATACGCTCGTAGAATTACACCTCATACGCCGATGACGGTTTCAGGTCCGGCAAAAGGTCATGCTGCCTTTAAAACGGCTGCAGATCCTACCGGCAGTAAAGTTTTGGGAACGATGCAAAACTGTGCCAATGGTGAAACGCCGTGGGGAACGTATCTGACTTGTGAAGAGAACTGGGCAGATATTTTCGTGAAAGCGGAAGGCGAACATACGCCGTTAGAAAAACGTTACGGCGTTGCAGATGCGGATGATGCTTACCGCTGGGTAGAATTTGATGATCGTTTTAATGTGAATAAACACCCAAATGAAGTGAATCGTTTTGGTTGGGTTGTGGAAATTGATCCAGAAGATCCAACATCAACACCGATTAAGCACACAGGTTTAGGACGTTTCAAACATGAAGGTGCGAAACTTGTAGTCGGACCTGATCAGCGCATTGCCGTTTATATGGGTGATGATCAGCGCTTTGAATATATCTATAAATTTATTAGTAACGGCAAATATGATCCGGCGAAAGGAAAAGCGAATAGCGCACTTCTTACAGACGGAACGCTTTATGTTGCTCGTTTTGATGACAACGGCAAAGGGCAGTGGTTACCACTTGTGTTTGGTCAAAATGGTTTAACGGCGGCAAACGGTTTTAATGATCAAGGCGATATTGTGATTAATGCGCGTGGTGCTGCGGATATTGTGGGCGCAACGAAGATGGATCGCCCTGAATGGATTGCTGCAGATCCGAAAAATGCCGGCAGTATTTACTGTACGTTAACGAATAATAGCAACCGTGGAAAAGCGGGATATCCGGCAGCAGATGCCGCAAACCCACGAGATAATAATCTCTTTGGTCATATCATTCATTGGCAAGAAGCAAATGCCGATGTGGCTTCGTTAGAGTTTGATTGGGATATTTTAGCGCTCGCAGGATCCGATCAAACAGATGATCCAAACTTGAAAGCGCAAAATAGTGGCGATGCTTTTGGAAGTCCTGATGGTTTAGAGTTTGATAATAACGGCATTCTTTGGGTGCAAACGGATGTGTCTTCTTCCACGATTAACCAAAAAGCGTATCAAGGAATGGGAAATAATCAGATGCTCGCCGTTGATCCGGCAGATGGTCATTTTAAGCGCTTCTTAACAGGGCCAAATGGCAGTGAAATTACCGGCATTGCCTTTACGCCAGATAATAAAACGATGTTCATTAATATTCAACATCCCGGCGAACCTGATAGCGGTACAACAAATCATCTAACGCCTTTAGCGCTTTCAACATGGCCAGAAGGACCTGCTGCCGGAAGACCAAGAGCGGCAACGGTTGTGATTCAGCGCATTGATGGCGGTGTGATTGGAAGCTAATGAGATTCCGATCTGAGATTTCGATCTAATAACGATCTTGAGTAATAAGTAGTGACACAATTGACGTTACTACTTTTTAGCTAAGCCTTAAGAAGTTTCGCGACATTCTTAAGGCTTTTTTTATGATCTTAAAAAGGTCATTGAAAATGATAGGGAAGTGTAGAAATAAGCATTCTTAAAAATTGATTTAACGGTATGATGATTTTTAAGGAATTTATCATATTTGTCATAGATTCAAATAGCTTCCACGAAAGTGATGATCTTTTATATATCAGAGAAGGATGGTTTTAGGATGAAACAAGCAATCAATAAAACACAATCGACCGCAAAAAAATGGGTTGTTGGAATAGGCGCTGCATTACTGTTAAGTACTTCTATTGCGGAAGCCTGTACTAGAATTGTCTTTCACGGAGATAATAATCGGAATATCACGGCAAGATCGATGGATTGGAAATCGGATATTGGCACGAATTTATGGATTTTACCAAAAGGCATTGCACGTACCGGCGAAGCCGGAGATCGATCGATCAAATGGACTTCTAAATATGGAAGCGTTGTGGCAACAGGATATGATATTGCGACAACTGATGGCGTGAATGAAGCGGGATTAAATGCCAATCTCTTATGGCTAGTGGAATCTGATTATCCTAATATCGAAGCCAATAGCGAAAAACCCACAATGGCGCTCTCATTATGGGCGCAATATATGTTAGATAACTTTGCAACGGTTGAGGAAGCCGTAACATTCTTAGAAACAGAACCCTTTATTATTATCACAGCAGAAGTGCCGGGAGAAACACGATTAGCAACACTTCATCTGTCGCTGTCGGATAAAACAGGCGATAGTGCGATTGTTGAATATATTGATGGGAAGCAAGTCATTCATCATGATAAGCGTTATCAAGTGATGACAAACTCCCCAACTTTTGAAAAGCAGTTAGCACTTAATGAATATTGGCAAAGTATCGGCGGCACCACAATGCTACCGGGAACCAATCGTGCAGCAGATCGTTTTGCGCGTGCTTCCTTCTATATTAATGCGATTCCAAAAGATGGCTCTGATAAAGATGTATTTGCCGGCGTATTTAGTGTGATTCGAAATGTATCGGTGCCGTATGGCTTAAATACAGAGGAAGAACCAAATATCTCATCCACAAGATGGCGCACGGTTGTCGATCATCAAGCAGAACTCTATTTCTTTGAATCAGCAGTTTCGCCGAATATCTTCTGGATTGATCTTAAAGAGGTAGATTTCTCGCCGGGATCTCATAATGTGAAGAAGTTAGATTTAGGAATCGATCAATCTCATACTTATGCCGGAGAGGTTTCTTCACAATTTCTCGTAACGCCAGCATTTACTTTCTTAGGAATTACCGAAGAAGAATTGAAAGCAGAGAATAAGAAACAAGCGGAAGAACGGAAAGAGAGAGAAGCTCAGTTAGAAGCAAAAGAGCGAGAGAATGAAAGCATCTATTAAGTTCGTTGAACAGATTAAATGATAGCTTCAACTATGATTGCCCTCATGCAGAACTTGTATGAGGGCTTATTTATATAGAGAATCTTATATAAAGAGCTATATAGATGCAGAGTAATATATAGGAAATATACTCTTGAAACTTAGATAAATCGAATGAGAACGATAAGTTTTTCTAAAAGATCTCACGAGAGTGATATTTGGTTTGATTTAAATTTATTTACAATTCAATGGGTTTGGTTGTTTTTGGGCTTTTTTATAAATAAAAGTTAAAAATAGGCTTGCCAAAAAAAAATAAAAGCGTAATATACACCTTCTTGATTGACGGCAACGTTGAGAAAGGTTCGGAAGGAAGTAGGTTTTGATAGGTTTGTAGTTTGGACTTATCGGTAAGATTAGCTTCTCTCTTTTAAGTTTAAGTTCGGTTTTAGGGGGTTTATAAAATTGAATCGGTGCTTAAAAAGAGATCAAAAATAAAATTGACAACTTCGAATCACTTCTGTAATATTGTTCGTCTGCTTAGGGCGGTGAGAGATTCACCGGGCGGTCAACGAGATGTTGATTAGCTTGCTAAACACT
>NZ_JBTXLY010000016.1:0-56614 GCF_054871845.1 Ignatzschineria sp. LJL83 | reverse complement strand
AGAGAAGCTAATCTTACCGATAAGTCCAAACTACAAACCTATCAAAACCCGCCTCCTTCCGAACCTTTCTCAACGTTGCCGTCAATCAAGAAGGTGTATATTACGCCTTTATTTTTTTTTGGCAAGTCTATTTTGAAAGAAAACAAGTAATTCATGCTATCTATCTGTTAATAAATGAAATGTTTTTACAAAAAATTACAAATATCATTTCAAAATTCTTGAAAAATTTCTTTATTCAAGATGAAATTGATAAATCTATCTTTCATATATTCTTCCACTGACCTAAAATGACTACATTATTTAATATATTAGGGTCTAATTAGTAACTGCTTATCGCTCTTATGAATTTTAAAGATCCCCTTTTCAACTTTTTCATTTAGGATTCACCATGATCAAACACTCCTTACTAATGACCTCAGCCATTATTATATTAGCGGGCTGTATTAGCCTTCCAACACCTAACAAAGATGGTGGAGCTACGTCAGCGCCAATCGTTTCTCCTGAACATATTGAAAAGGTTCGCTCTTTAAATTCTGCAGATCTTACAAAACTTGCAGATAAAGGCGATCAATATGCACAGTATTATTTAGGGAATACTTACGCACAAGATGCGAGCAATCCTCAAAATTTAGCGTTAGCAAAGAATTATTGGCAAAAAGCGGGGAATCAAGGTAATGCTAGTGCATTGTTTAACTTAGGAATGCTTGCTTTCACCGGTCAAGGAGAACCTAAAAGCTATGAAACTGCTTTAAGCTACTTCAAACAATCCGCAAATGCCGGTAATACAAGAGCCGCTTTAAATGCCGCTTCAATGCTTGAAGCAGGACAAGGTACTTATGTTAGTATTCCTGAAGCAGCTCAGCTATATCAATTAGCATTACCCGAGCAACCTCATGCTGCATATAGATTAGGTTTACTATACGTTCAAGATACACCTGATTTCCCGGCTGATTATCAACAAGCCATGCAACTCTTCCAACAAGCAGCCTCTTCCGGCGATCGTTTTGCCCCAAGAGCATTAAGCATTATCCAAAACTATCCGCCTGAAGAAGCAAAAGACTTACTAAGAAGACTCAATAATGGTGTGTAACAATATATAGATCACACTAATATCTTCACTGGATTGTTACTATATATATACTTTGTAAAACAAAAGAGATGAAATAAACCCTTTCAATTTGGAAGGGTTTATTTCATTTAAGAACTCGCCAAACTTCCCATCCGTAATATTACAACATACATATAATGATCTTTAGAAAAAATTGGCTATATACAATTATTAATAAAACACATTCTTAGTGATAAAATCAAATAAGTAATACTCACGTGAATTTCTCATTTTAATACTTTGTTAGGAATGTATATATGTCACAAAAAACCGCTACCAATATTGAACTTCCCGCAATTAATTCCCCATCTACTCAAAGTGAAATTAAAAAGCCTAGTTTTTGGGTAAGCCAACTATTTATATTAATGGCGACGATCTTAGGCGTATATTTAGCGGCAACTCAAGGATTTAAACAAGCGATGCAGTTTGATCACATCACAAATCAAAAAAACATCTACTACTTGCAACAATCCCTCAAAAATGAGATCGAAAGCAACTTATCATCTATAGAGTTATTTATAGATGAAAGTAAAAATGCTAGCGATCCTTGGAAAGCTTATCCTTTAGAAACTTCGTCGTTCATTTGGCACAATATGCAAGAAGCACCTATCTCTTTGCAACTACAACCTACCATTCTACAATCTGCTGAAAAGATCATGACAAACATCCCGAAAGCTTACGAGACAGCAACAACAGGAACATTAGATCAACGAAAAAAAGGTATCCAAGAATTAGAAATGATACTGACCTTAGGAAAAAATACCTTAATCCCCGATTTAGATATTCAAATTCAACAATTAACCAAATCCCTAGATAAAGCTAATATTCAATATTAACGGTTGCCGTAAAAATATCAGAGAAATATCAAAGATGAAAAAAGCTAGAAGAGATTATCCCTTCTAGCTTTTACCTTTTCATTGATGAATCGATTGGATACACCAATAATGTTTCGATTCAATTCTTAGAAATTATCCTAATGTCGCAACCATTACCGCTTTAATCGTATGCATACGGTTTCCAGCTTGTTGGAATTGAGCGCCTTGCGCACTTTCGAACACGTCTTCTGTGACTTCAACGCCGTCTAAACCGAATGTTTGATAGATCCACTCGCCGACAGTTGTTTCACGGTTATGGAATGCCGGTAAACAGTGCATGAACTTCGTATTCTTATTGCCAGTAGCTTTCATTAATGCGGCATTGATTTGGAACGGTGTTAAGATTTCAATACGCTCGCGCCATGCATCTTCAGGCTCGCCCATAGAAACCCATACATCTGTATGAACGTAATCCACGCCTTTCACTGCTTCTTCAGCACTATCTGTAAAGGTAAGATTTGCACCACTGATTTTTGCAAGCTCTTGGCATTGCTGAATCAATGATTCTTCCGGCCAAAGATGCTTCGGCGCACCGACACGGAAATCAACGCCTAGTTTTGCTGCCATTACAAGATGAGAATTCCCCATATTGTTACGCGCATCTCCTAAATAAGCGTAGCTTAATTCTGAAATAGGCTTATCGCTATTCTCTTTCATTGTTAAGAGATCAGCAAGCATTTGTGTTGGATGGAACTCATCCGTTAAACCGTTATAAACCGGAACACCGGCATATGCCGCTAATTCATTTTCAAGCACATCTTGACTGAAACCACGATATAAAATCGCATCGTACATATCGCCTAAAACACGTGCCGTATCTTTCATTGATTCTTTATGACCAATTTGCGTGCCATCGCTTCCTAAGTAGCTTGTTACAGCACCTTGATCCGCAGCTGCAACTTCTGAAGCACAACGTGTTCTTGTAGATGATTTTTCAAAAATGAGCGCAATATTTTTTCCGCTTAATCGTCGTTGCTCTATTCCCGCTTGCTTCGCTCTTTTGAGATCTTCAGCTAATCCTACAAGATAGAGAATCTCATCTTTCGAGAAATCGAGTAGTTTAAGGAAATGTCTTTGACGTAAATTCGGTTGCATGCGCAGCTCCTATTCGCAGTATAATATGAATGTTTAACAAAGCTCAGAAATCCTGAGCAGAATTCATCATATCAGGGATATAGAGCCCTTCCTATATATTTAAAGGTTTCCTATCATGATTCAACGCTTACTGCTTCTTTTCTCACTGACTTTTTTTATAACATCAATACAAGCAGAACCATTGCCACAACGTTTAAAGCTCAACTTTACAGGTCCTTTCCAAGTGCCGGCAACCATGACGTTTCAATACGGCGATGGTCAATATCAATTAGAAACTGATGTGCATATCCCGTTTAAGAATATGCAGTTTAAAAGTGAAGGTTTATTGAAAGATAATCGCCTCATCACCGAATCCTTTCGAGATACACGCAAGGGAAAACCTTATGCTTATGCCAATTTTGATCTCAAAAATAAAATGATTCATTACGGCAGAAATGGACAATCTCTTTCAGCGCCGATGACAGCCCTTTCTCAAGACTTCTTTACAACAGCATGGCAAGCAACACTCAATCAAGCGCCTTTAACAGAAACCGTACAATCTACCAACGGTAAAAAAGTCTATGAACGCCCTCCATTTATTATGGAAGGAGAAATAGAAGGCTATATCAATGGTAAAACAACACCAATCATTTTATATGTCAGCGGCGAAGGAGATGACCGCATTGAATTAGCGCTCTCACCGCAACATTACTATTTGCCGGCATTAATTGCATACTACGAAAAAGGTCGCCGGTATGAACTTCGTCTTAAGAGCTATCAAGCTTATTAAAGTTCCGGCATCACATATTGCCGGCAATAAATGATTCACTTTAAAAAATTCAGAGGAATCTTATGCTCGAATATCTATTTACCAGAATCTCCGCAGCGCTTAATAACAAAGTCGATCTATATCGCATGGGAACCTTCTACTTTGAAGGGAAATATGTGGCTAAAGATCCTGTGAAAGCGGCGCAATATTTAGAAAAAGCGGTTAATAAAAAATATACCAAAGCGCTCTACTATCTTGGTTTAATCGAATTAGAGAAGAGCGAAACCTCCATTGATCTCGCTTTAGCACTGCGTTACTTCCTCCTTTCTAAAAATGAAGAACCGCTATCCATTACAGAAATCGACAAGCTCGAAGCAAAAATATTAGCGCTTCCAGATACGGATGAAAACAGAGATTTGCTCTTCAAAATTGGTTATATGTATGCAAATGATGTCATCGTTGGCTTAAATGTGCCGAAAGCCGTCACTTTCTATGAACTTGCTGCCGAAAGAAATCATCAACATGCACAAATGGAACTCGCAAAACTGCTAACGAAATCTCGTCCCGGCATTCAAAAAGATCTCCCGCGCGCAAAACAGCTATTAGAGATGTTGGTAACAGATAACTTTACGCCGGCAAATATCGCACTTCAAGAACTCATAACGAAACATCCAGAACTTCAGTAATTTCTCTAGATACATCTAGATACAATAAAAAACTGATAATTCATTGATTCCGCTATTCTTTACATTTCCTATTGTGTAAATTCTGTAAAAGCTTTATAATGCCTGATCAACTTAAATGGGGGCGTTCTTGGATTCGACGGGGATGTTGAAGTTTGAGGTGCATGTCGAGAAGGTCGAGAGTCTCGTAAAAACGCGGCAAACAGTTATAATTGCAAACGATAATAACTACGCTTTAGCAGCTTAGGCCGCTAACTGATCATAATATTGTGTTCGTTCAGTATTATTCATCAGTCAACTTAAACGAAATAGGAAAATATCATTTCTAAGGGGTATTCTCCAAAACTAAACTTAGAACCGCTTTGCGTCTCCTGCCGGTCGGACGACGTGAAGTTAAATTAAAGATTCGGCTAAACATGTAGTACCAAGAATGGATAGTTTTCGGACGCGGGTTCAAATCCCGCCGCCTCCACCAGCTAGCTGAAAAGCCACTTTCGAAAGGAAGTGGCTTTTTTATACCTAAAATTCAAATAGCCGTTTCATCAGCAACCTCTTAAATTACGGTATCAATACAAGCATATATCATGATAATTCTTTATTATAAGATTCTTAACATACAGAAATTCAATCACACATATCGCTACTTATCAGCTCTGCACATATGAAACACTAACTAAATATGCGTTTAAAACACGGCATACTTCGCACTAACCACTAAACAATCTAAGGAATAAATATGGTTCAGGAAAAATTAAATCAAATTGATACTTTAAAAGATCAAATCCATGACTTACGACCATTGCCTGAACTCACATTATCATCATTACAAGAAGCGATGAATCTTGAGTGGATCTATCATTCCAATGCCATTGAAGGAAATACTTTAACCTTGAATGAAACAAAGGTAATCCTTGAAGGATTAACGGTTGGACAAGGGAAAACACTACGTGAACATTTAGAAGTCATTAATCATCAAGAAGCTATTGATTACATTCAATCCTTAATTAGAAATGATGAGCCTTTACTCGAAAATATGATTAAAGAAACGCATTATCTAGTGACAAAAAATACCGTTAAAGATGCCGGTGCATATCGAACACAAAACGTTGTTATTAGTGGTGCTTCCACTACACCGCCGAATCACCTTAAAGTATCCGATGCGATGAAAGAGCTCATGCAATGGTTTCATAGTGACGAATTTAATCAACTTCATCCGGTGATTCGCGCGGCAATGTTCCATAATGAATTCGTTAAAATTCATCCTTTCAGTGATGGAAATGGTAGAACAGGACGCTTAATAAGCAATTTAATTTTGATGCAAGCAGATTATCTACCTGTCATCATTCGAGCTGAAAATCGTTTAGCTTATTATGATGCGTTAGATATTGCCTGTAGAGGTCAGGATTATTCGCAAATTAATGAGCTATTCATACAAGAAGAACTAAGATCGCTAGAAAGATATTGGGATATTGTTGGATAGAATTTATCTATATTGCAAAATCCAAAAGATATAAGTCCAAAGTTTTCATTAGCTTATGGTTTTATAAAATCCTATTCTTTTTATCACACTGAGGATCATATTCTTTCATCGAATATCCAGTCATTACAACAACACATCTCTTTATTTAAATATCCAGCTCCATTATCCCAATAGCTAATTGCACATATATTTTTAATTGCTATCCTAAAATAATGATTTTGTAAATAAACCTAAATATTATTAAAATTAGTTATAAATCATTTGAAAATATACGTTATGAGAAGTTATTCATATAGCTGAACCCATTACTGCTTTATCTATAGGAAAAAACATGGAAAACATAGACTATTCAAAATATTCAAAGCTCAGTCCTTTTGAGTTAAAAGATAAATTGATCGAAGTAGCATCTAACAGCCGAGATAATCTCATGTTAAATGCCGGACGTGGAAACCCGAACTTTTTGGCAACCATTCCTCGCAGAGCTTTTTTTCAACTCGGATTATTTTCGGCAACAGAATCTGAATTTTCTTTCTCCTATACGAATGAAGGGCTTGGCGGTTTTCCTCGTGCGGAAGGTTTAACCGCTCGATTTGATAATTTCCTGATGGAAAATAGAGATAAACCCGGCGTTGTCTTTTTAGCAAAAGCGATCTCTTATGTGAAAGATCAATTAGGCATCGATCCGAATCAATTTTTACTGGAAATTGTCGAAGGCATTTTAGCCTGCAACTATCCTGTGCCAGATCGTATGCTGACGGTGAGCGAAGATATTATTAAAGAATATGTGCTTCGTGAAATGGGCATTCAAGGGTTACAAAAAGAAGATCTCGATCTCTTTGCCGTAGAAGGTGGAACGGCGGCAATGTCCTATATTTTCAACTCCTTAAAAGAGAATAAACTGATCGAAAAAGGAGATCGTATTGCCATTGGCGCACCAATTTTTACGCCGTATCTCGAAATTCCGCATCTGAACGATTACGAGCTTGATACGGTATTAATTAACGCTGATCCCGCTTTGGAATGGCAATATCCGGAAGAAGAGCTTCGTAAATTAGAAGATCCCTCGATCAAAGCATTCTTTCTCGTGAATCCAAGTAATCCGCCATCGGTAAAATTGGATAACAAAAGCTTAGAAATTCTCGCTGATATCGTGAAAAAACGCCCTGATTTAATTATTTTAACGGATGATGTTTACGGCACTTTTGCCGATGATTTCAAATCCTTATTTGCAATCTGCCCAAAAAATACGATTTTAGTCTATTCATTCTCTAAATATTTCGGCGCAACTGGTTGGCGTTTAGGCGTTATTGCACTCACAAAAGAGAATGTTCTCGATGAAAAAATTAAAGCATTACCGGCAACAGCACAAGCAGAATTATGCGAGCGTTACGCTTCCCTAACGACCAATCCGGAAGGTTTAAAGTTTATTGATCGCATGGTTGCCGATAGCCGTACCGTTGCCCTCAATCACACTGCCGGCTTATCAACGCCACAGCAAGTGCAGATGGTATTATTTGCGCTCTTTGACATGATGGATTCAAAGCAAAATTATAAAAATGCCGTCAAAACCATTCTACGAAATCGTAATGCAGCGTTGTATCGTCAGCTTGGAACGCCGGTGGAACAGAATCCGAATGCAACTGATTACTACACATTGATCGACTTAGAAAAAACATCCCGAGCGCTTTACGGCGATGAGTTTGCGGATTGGATTTTAGAGAATAAAAACCCGACCGAACTCCTCTTCCGCATTGCTCATGAAACTGGCGTGGTTCTATTGCCGGGCGAAGGGTTTGGCGTACAACATCCTTCTGCAAGAGCTTCTTTAGCGAACTTAAATGAATACCAATACGGCACTATCGGCGCTTCTTTAAGAAAATTTGCCGAAGAATCTTATTTGGAGTTTAAAAAAATACCCCTTAATCAAAAAGGCTTATCTCACATCAAGGGGATTTTTTAATCTTTATGTCTATTTAAGAATAGTAACTAAATAACTTGCCTTTAGATCTTCTTGAAAAGAACCATAATCAAGCTACAATAAATGTATACTTTTAACACTAAGGGTAGTAATCCATGATAACTAGCATGTCTGTAAAAAATTTACGTAGCTTTAAAGAGACTGTAACTTCCATAAATTTAAAAAGAATTAATCTATTAGTAGGTCAGAATAGTTGTGGTAAAAGTACTTTCTTACGATTATTCCCATTATTGCGCCAATCTATTGAAACCGACACTGATAGCCCAATTCTTTGGTTTGGGAAATTTGTAGACTTTGGCGGATTTGATATTGCCATCAACTCATTAACAAAAGACGAAGAGAAAGACCCTAATATAAGATTTTGCTTTTCATTTTCCTTACCCTCCATTATTTCTTCCCCAGATTTTTATTCATTTTCTGACTTCCCTAGATTCTTAGGATATAACAAAGAAATTAATACTGATGACATACCTTCAATAATTGATTTAGAAATTGGTGTTGGCAAAGAACAAAATGAGTTGAAAATATCTATGACTCAATATGATATTTCTATTCATATACAATATACAAACAATGGCGATATCCTCAGTACTGTTATTAAAGATAATAATAGTACTAATCAAACATCATATCCTTTTAGCAAATTTTTAAAAAGCACTAACGATTTACTACCTCAAATATTGATTTACAAGTCTGACAAAAAAGAAAAAAATTATTTTAGCCTTAGTAAAGATGTCGAATTTACAAAAAAAAATCTCATCGATAACATAGTAAATGAAATTATACCTTTGTATAGAAAGTCTCCTGCGTATTTACAAGAAAGATGTTCTAAACTAGTTTTTAATACTTTAGATGCGCTACTAGAACAAATAAGAAGCCTACGTTTTCCTAAATATATTATCGAAGCATTATTAAATGATGATCGTAAAATTTTAAAAAAAATTCAATTAGATCTCTTAGCATTAAAACTTCACTCAATTTTACGGGCTATTAATAATGACCTTGAACAAAAGTTTTGTGAAGTAAAATACATTGGTCCCACTCGTGCCTCATCTGAAAGATTTTATAGGCACCAATCCTTACAAGTTCATGAGATAGATCACCTAGGATCTAATCTCCACATGGTGATTAATTCTCTAGGAGTAACAGGTATTCAGGAATTAAGTACTTGGCTCAAGAAAAACTTGAATTTTGAAGTAAATTTAACAACTTCAGATTCTATACACTACGCCCTAGAAATAAAGTCTAATACGGATAAGTACTTTTATAACATAAATGACATGGGGTTTGGCTACTCACAAATACTTCCTATTTTAGTTTCAATATGGCTTGAAATTAGACGATTTAATGATTTACCTTCAAGATTACAAAGTCGTAATACAAAAATAATAACTTTCGCTATTGAACAGCCAGAACTGCATCTACACCCTGAGCTCCAGTATCTTTTAGGAAAAGCTATCTCCAAAATTATAACAAATACCCCAAATATTAACTTCATACTAGAAACCCATAGCACAAGTCTTATTGATGCTGTCAGCGATAGTATTCTTTCCGGAGATTTAAATCATGATCTAGTTGAGATTGATTTATTTCATAAGGATTCTGAAGGACTAAGCTCAATACAACATGCAACATTTGATGAAAATGGATATATAAATAATTGGCCTACTGGCTTTCTTTCTGCTAATAACTACCTATGATTATAATAATTAAAAATTTTATTAATTTCGATATATCCCCAAAAAAGATTAATGTTCTTAAAGATTTTCTTAACCCTATAACCATCAATAACCATATGGTATTAATTGAAAATTCAGATTACCAACTAATAAAATCTTCTAATTCCCTAAATAGTGATGAGAAGAAGGTTTTACGTATTATATTTGAGGCGTCAAGAAAAGTTCTTAATACAATAAAGTCTGAAGATATGCATTACTTAGAGGTTGATTTTTCAATAGAAAAAAAGACAAAAAATAATATAACTTCTACTTCCCCTGTTAGTTATTTATTTTTTTATGAAAAAGAATATCAACATCATCCCTTACATCTCATATGTGAAAATTTAACTGATGCTTTTTTTTATAATTTCATTGCAGAAAGCTATAAAAAACAAAGTGGCTTTTCTCATCATCAAATAAGAATGTATCCAGAAAATGGTGGAGGAAGTACTACCCATAAAGTATTCGCTCAAGCAATTAAATCACGAATCACTTTATGCATAGTCGATAGTGACAAACTATACTCTTCTGATACACCTAAAGAAACTGCTAAAAATGTTAACTCTATCGATATCCAATATGGAAAACATATTGCAAAAAAAATAATACTAAATGACTGCCAAGAATTAGAGAATTTAATTCCAATAGAAACTTTGAGACTATTAATAGCTATTCAAAATGGAGAAACTGCTCCTGAAAATATCGATCTAGGTCTTGCTTTTGATTCCCCTATCGAAAATACAGAATACTTATTTGCTGATCTAAAGAGTGGCCTAGACCATCATTCAAATCTAGATCTCGATAGTTCAAAATGGGTTAGCTTGAAAGATACTAAAGCAAAAAAACAATGGACAAACTTAATAAAAAATAAACGTAAAGTATATTTAGCAGCATATAAACAGGGCACACAGGCTCAAAGAAAAATATATGTAGCACTTGGAAGTGATTTTCTAGAAAAACTCGTAGACTATATAGAAAAAAATAAATACCCCAATTTACGGGATACTATAACTTCTTCAATACTCGGTACTCGTTTAGAAAGTTACGCTAAACTAATTATGGAGTGGTCCCTAGCATTCCCAAAAATCAGTAAAACTGCATTATGATGAAAAGTAATTAGTAAATTTATTTAACCGTTGACACATCATGTTGGGATTACTTTAAGCTCCAACATGATGATACGCGCGGTTAAAATAGACCAATCCTCTATTCTGCTCGCTCTCTTGAATCGCAACAATATTGCAGATAAAGATTGTGTGCGTGCCGACTTCTTGCACTTGGTCGATATGACAATCAAAGCTTACTAAAGAATCATCGAGTACCGGTGCACCTGTTTCAAGCTCTGTCCAATTGCCGTGTTCAAAGCGTTCTTCTGGGCTCATTTTGGAAGAAAATGCCGTAGAGATATTTTGATGATCTGCACCAAGTACATTCACTGTGAGAATTTTATTATCCACAAAATGCGCATGCGAACTTGCGGATTTATTCATGCATACCAATAACGTTGGTGGGGAATCTGTCACGCTACATACTGCCGATGCCGTAAATCCATAACGCCCCGATTCCCCTCTTGTGGTAATCACATTTACAGCACCTGTTAATAACGACATGGCGTTTCTAAAGTCTGTTGCTTCAATCATGACTGTTCCCTAGCTTTCCCTAAATGATTTTGTGTCTGATACTTTCGATAGTTTTTAATTATTGTTGGTTGTTTTTTATTCTTATTATTTTAATAGCGACATTGATTGAAGAGAATTCAATAATCCAACTAAGGCTGATTCATTGCTGGATCGAATGTTTGCATTCTTCCATATATCTCGCGCCAGCCGTGTTACCGTCATTTGAAATCTTGCTCTTAAACTTACCCTTAAACCGAAATAAGATATTGAATGTCGTCACTGAATCGCATAATTAGCTCTCAATAAATACAATCAAATCTTATGCCGATAGCGCATAATGCCCCGTTACGGGAACGAGGCATTATTGGATGAATTTATCTTCAAACTGAGAATCAAAGTTTTATGATAAAAGCTCTCTACGAACGATCTCAGCGCCGGCACTTAATGCTCTTAACTTACCGCTTGCAACACGGCGAGATAATGGCGCCATGCCGCAGTTTGTCGATGGATAGAGTTTATCTGCATCTACAAATTGAAGCGCTTTACGTAATGTATCTGCTACTTGTTCCGGCGTTTCAATCACATTTGTTGCCACATCAATTGCGCCCACCATCACTTTCTTACCACGAATCAATTCGATCAGATCCATTGGTACATGAGAGTTTTGGCACTCTAATGAGATAATATCAATATTCGATTTTTGAAGTTTCGGGAACGCTTCTTCATATTGTCTCCACTCTGATCCGAGTGTTTTCTTCCAATCTGTATTTGCTTTAATGCCGTAACCGTAGCAGATATGTACTGCTGTTTCACATTTTAAGCCTTCGATTGCACGCTCTAAAGTCGCAACGCCCCAATCATTCACTTCATCAAAGAACACGTTAAATGCCGGCTCATCAAATTGAATAATATCTACGCCCGCAGCTTCAAGCTCTTTTGCTTCTTGGTTTAAAATTTTCGCAAATTCCCAAGCTAGTTTTTCACGACTTTTGTAATGCGCATCATAGAGCGTATCGATCATAGTCATTGGACCTGGAAGCGCCCATTTAATGGGTTGCTTCGTATGCTTTCTTAAAAATTTTGCATCTTCTACAAACACAGGTTGCTTACGAGAAACGGCGCCCACAACTGTTGGTACGCTCGCATCATAGCGATCACGGATTTTCACAGTTTCACGTTGTTCAAAATCTACACCATCCAAATGCTCGATAAATGTTGTGACAAAGTGCTGACGTGTTTGTTCGCCATCACTAACAATATCAATGCCGGCGTGGACTTGCTCTTGGAGAGAAAGGAGGAGCGCATCGCGTTTACCCTCTGCTAGGATTTCCTCTTCAAGCTTCCAAGGTGACCATAATTTTTCTGGTTCTGAAAGCCAAGATGGTTTTGGTAAACTGCCGGCAGTTGATGTTGGTAGTAATTTTGACATGATCGATATCCCCATTTATATATTGTTTTATATGTTGTTATTTGATGTAACTAATGTTTTTTAAAGTTGTTGCCGAGATTTTTATGCGTAATTCTCAGCCCATTGCTCAAGAATCGCTTGATACGGCTTGATGAAATTCTCTTCCGTAAACTTCCCTTGCTTCACAGCTAAATCACTGCGCTCTTCACGGTCATATTCAATGCGAGTTAATGAGTAGTTTTCATAATTCAAGCTCGGCTGATAGCATTGTCCTGCCGTTGCATTTGCATTATAGATTTCAGGACGATAGATTTTTTGGAAAGTTTCCATCGTGCTGATTGCGCTGATTAACTCAAGATTCGTGTAATCGCTGAGAAGATCGCCACGGAAATAGAATGCTAACGGCGCAACGCTATTTGCAGGCATGAAGTAACGAACCTCTAAGCCCATTTTCGCAAAATATTCATCTGTTGAAGAGAATTCATTTTGCTTATATTCAACACCTAAAATCGGATGTTGATTTTCCGTACGGTAATACGTTTTGCTACTAGAAACGCTTAAGCAGATTACCGGCGCTTTTTGGAAATGCTGTTGATACTCTTCTGAATTCACAAAATATTTGAAAAGTTTACCGTGAAGATCGCCGAAACCTTCTGGCACAGAGAACTTCTCTTGACCTTTATTGTGTTCTAAAAGCACCACACTAAAATCATAATCACGAACATAAGAAGAGAAACTATTTCCCACCATGCCTTCAATTCGTTCATTATTTTTATGATCGATAATGTTTGTTTTCAAGATTTCAATAATCGGGAATTGATCGCCGTTATTTTTCACATCCAGATCTACAGAAATAATTTCGAGCTCTACCGAATAACGATCGCCTTTAGGATTATCCCAACTTGCTAAATCATTAAAACGGCTATTGATCATCTGCATCGTGTTACGTAAGTTCTGTTCACGGCTCTCACCTCTTGCTAAGTTCGCAAAGTTAGTGGTAAGACGCGTGCTGTTTGCTGGAATGTAATTCTCATCAAAGCTAATACTTTTAATAGAACAGGTAAACTCTTGACTCATGATAATCCGCCTCTAAATTCTGAGATAAAACTAAACTTCTTAATATGAATCGATCATACCCAACTCCCTACATGAATAAAATTGATTTAATTTCATGAAAAGTTGAGTAGAATTCACTATAAGATTTTTATCATACAAATCAGAGTTGTTAGGTTGGTTTTAAGTCGTCAATGAATTGTGCGTTATTTAAAATTTTTTCCGAGAAGCGATTTATTTCCTAAAAAATCTTCATTTGAAGAGCTATTATCCGTTCTACAATGAAATTCATTTAAGAACATTCAATGAGAAAGCAGAGGCTGAATAATCACTGGTTTGAATACTTACATTTTTTTGAATATCCCGCGCCAGCAAAATCCAATCTTTTAAAAGTTTTAAACCGAAATAGCCATAAGATTCTATTAAAAAAACAATATCGCAAAAAAAATAGCTTACCCGAAGTAAGCTATTCATATCTATCAATCATCGTTCTATTTATTGATCTGGTATTTCAAATATCCATAAATACCCATCTTAAACCCCTCGTCGATTTCCCCACAATAGTGCATGAAGTTGTGGTAATACTCGGACGTTTTTCAAAGTTTTTGAGGCAACGACTTGATCGACTAATTCACGGTAACGATTCAGTAGATAATATGCGGTTTCTGCTTCATCGCTATTTTCAGTTAAGTCATTTCCCACTTGTACGAAGAGCGGAATATTGGGATATCTTTGATGAATCTCTTCAGCATATTCGAGATCAAGATCATCAAATACCACGACTTTCAGAGAAATATCTCGATCTTGCAGTTTCGTGATCATGTCGGTTAAGACTTCAAAGTCCGTTTCCATTTCGCTTGAAGGCGGTTTTGGGGAAATCGTCACTTCATCAATAAGAAGTAGCGCATCATTCCAACGGGAACCTTGGGTTTCAATCGCAACTTTAAAACCGCGATCTTGTAGTGCTATCACTAGTTGATCTAATCCTTTATAGAGCGCAGGATTACCGCCACTAATCGTAATGTGATCTGCTTGCCCATTGGAGATTTTCTCTAACTGTTCGACAATCGTTTCCACATTCATCAAGTCCGGCTTCATGGAGCCATCCCATGTGAATTTGGAATCGCACCAAACGCATTGATAATCACAAGCAGCTAATCGCACGAAACTGGTTTTTCGGCCAATGACCATCCCTTCGCCTTGAATGGTCGGTCCAAAAATTTCTAATACCGGAAAATTCATGCAAACATCTCCTCATTCGGCAAGTAGCGAACATAACTTGTTGGCGTTTCTCGTACTAAAATCTGAATGCAACGAGGTTGATGCGAAAGCTGATTGAGATAATCTTGAATTCTGCGCCAAATCGCTTCGGCAACTCGTTCTGTGGAAGGCGTTCCATCTTGAAAATCGACATGATCATTCAATAACGAGTGATCATATTGTCCATGAACGAGCTGTTTCAAAGCTTGGAAATTCACTAAAAACCCACAATCATCGAGCTGATTGCCGGCAATTGTCACATTCACAAAATAGGTATGACCATGCATTCTTCGGCAAATGCCGGCATCTTCATGTTCTAAAAAATGAGCTGCCGCAAAATGCAGATCTTTATTGAGCTCAAAGCAATAACCATGCGCGGGAGTGGGATAAAATTGCTGTAACATTTATCGCTCCTTTACCGGCAATAACCCTTTGGATTCTTCCAAATATGCCGTTAAACCATCATTTCGTAAAATACATGCCGGGCATTTCCCGCAACCGCTTGCCGGAATTCCGTCATAGCAAGTTAAGGTATGATTTCGAACATACTCAAACGCGCCCAACTGATCTGACAATGCCCACACTTCTTTTTTATCCAGCCACATTAATGGCGTATGAATCTCAAAGGTTGCATCCATTGCAAGGTTTAAAGTCACGTTTAAGGATTTCACAAAATTATCACGGCAATCTGGATAACCACTAAAATCTGTTTCGCTCACGCCCACAATAATATGCTTCGCATCTCGTTGATATGCGACCATTGCGGCAAGTGAAAAGAAAAGATGATTGCGCCCAGGAACGAATGTAGATGGCAATTCGCCATCTTCTGCAACGATATCCATATCGCTACTCGTTAAGGCATTTTTGGTTAAACGTCCGAACAGATCGATCTCGAAAGAGAGCCATTCCACACCTTGCTCTTTGGCAATGCGCTCGGCGAACTCTACTTCGTTACTGTGTCTTTGTCCGTAATTGAAAGTCAAGGCAATGACTTCTTTGAATTGCTGTTTTGCCCAGAAAAGGCAAGTCGTACTATCTTGACCGCCGCTGAAAACGACGATGGCACGATCTTTATTCACACTGATCTCCTTAGTTTTTTATAGAGGGTTTCGCTAAAACCTCTGCTCAATAGCGTGCCTAAGTATAACAAATTTTTTTAGGAGATCTAGTGCTTCCCTCTTTTTCAGCGTTTACCAAGTCTTTTCCGGATTTTCCCGATCCTGATGCAATCTTTTTACAATCTTGTTGCGATCTTTACTCTTCTGATTGATCGGCATCTGATGAATACACATCAAAATTAATGACTGCTCTAAATCCCTTTTCGGTTTCTTCAATGGTAATGCCGTTGAGATAAGTATCCGGATTACTAATCATTAAATCCACGCCTTTTGCCACCGACATTTTCTTCATGATTCCTTTCGATTTTTCTCGAAATTCTGCACTCGGCACGGCAATATCACGATCAATCTCAAAACCAGAACGATTCTGTACGGCATTAAACACACGATGAATATCCGGCTCTTCCACAAAGGAGCGCGAATAATTTTCTAAATCGCTAAACTTAATCTCTTCATGTTCATCAAGATGCGCCTCTAAACGCTGATTAAATTCCAAACGCTGATTCGGTGCTTCGATGCGTTTACTCAAACCTTGATAGAGTTCTTTACTCGCTTTGAGCTCGGCAATTTCTGTCTGTTTTGGCTTTAGATTGAGGAAATCATCATGCCAATATTTCGTGCGTTTCTTCAAGCTATCAATCGCTAATACCGAATAATCATGCGCAAAAATCAGTGCGCCTTTCTGAATATCTTTCAGCGAAATCCCCTCTTTTTCCACAAATTCTAAGGTACCGTGATTATCAAAGATATCGAGATAATCATCTTTCGATTCTACTTTGAAAATCCCTAATGCGCATGATGGCTCGGAGATCCCTTCTGATGAATCTTCCATATCGGCAAAGATACCGGAAAAGAGAATAATAATAAAATCCCCGCCGGCAATATTGGGGTGATTTGTCACGCTATAAAGGTGCTTGGCAATATCGACCGATACTTCTTGAAAGCTTTCGCTATCTGTAAAAATGCGTTCTGAATAATCGGCGATAAGATTGGCAATCTGATTGGTATCTGATGATTCCTCAGTTGCCGAAGCTTCATCATTCAATTCATCGACATTAAATTCAAATGTATCTTCAAGCTCCGTTAACGGCAAAAGATAATGCTCTAACAGCAAAGATTCCAAAGATGCGCTCGGCGTTGTGCTGTTTTCAGAAAAAAGACAGAGCTCTTCCCTTCCGCCATTGCCGACTTGATGAATAATAATTTTCTCAATCTTTGCTGAACTGATATTTAACACATGCGCCTCATTTAAAGCCTTAAAAAGAAGGCTCTAAATATAGCGCATCACGGTTAAAAGTACATCTAAAAGGATGTTCAAAAAGAGAATCTTTTACATATTCATTGCCGGAATCCATGAAAAATTCATCCGATGAAAATGCCGAAATTACTTCAGATTCATCTGATATTTTACCATTCCCGGCTTATCGGCAATCCAATCATAGAGCTTTTGCGCCGTATGATTCGTTTCTTGCGTATGCCAATACACTCTTGCGCAATTTCGCGCTTTGGCAATGCCGGCAAGAAACTCAATGAGCTGTTTCCCAATTTTCTGTCCACGAAGCTCAGGATTCACAAAAAGGTCTTCTAAATAACAATATTCCTGATCTGTCCAAGTCGATGCATGAAATGTAAAAGTCGCAAAGCCCACAATTTTTTGATCGATCTTCGCTACCAAACAATATTGATCTTTTTCCGGATTCAGAAATCTTTCCCAACTGCGCTTCGTTACATCATCTGCTAATTCAGTTTTATAAAACTCTAAATAGCCTTGCCAAAGTGGCAACCATTCTGCAAAATCTTCGGCGGTTGCATACGACATTTCCACCGGCAAAGTGGCTTTGCTACACTCATTCTCTACTTGATTCATCGCTTCCTTGCTCCTCATTTCCTATTGATAAACTTCTCATAAAGTTCTCTAGTCGTTTTTCTCTATTTGCTTTTCTCTATTCGTCTTTGACCACGCTTCCGGCAATTCAAGCCTCAAAATACTGCAAGCTTATTGCTGTTTTAGCACATTGCCGAAATGGCAACAATCTTAATTATTCTCACTGTTAGTACCGATTACATTGCCGGCAAATATTGCTAAAAGGTTTTCTGAAAAGGTTTCTTCAAAGCTTCTGAAAGGTTTTATTTCCTTATTTTAAAATCTACTTTATGATCAAAGAACTACCATAAAAACTCAGGAAGAGATTAGGAGCGATCATGACGACATTTCAACAAATCTTTGAAGCTATTAAAAACGACCCGATGAATGCGCAATATACGCAAAAAGGAATCGATCCTCTGTATAGCGCTTCGGCTTCTGCCAAGATTCTGATTATCGGGCAAGCGCCGGGGAGAATTGCCGAAGAGACGAAGCTGTATTGGAATGATCCGAGCGGAGATCAGCTTCGAATTTGGCTCGATGTTTCACGGGAAACCTTTTATGACCAAAATCTCTTTGCCATTTTGCCAATGGATTTTTACTTTCCCGGCATGGGAAAATCCGGCGATCTTCCGCCACGAAAAGGTTTCGCCGAAAAGTGGCATCCACAACTGCTCGCTTTAATGCCCAATTTAGAGCTGACAATTACCATCGGCAGTTACGCAAATCATGCTTATCTTGCGAAAACGCCTAAAGAAAATTTAACAGAAATCATCAAAAACTATGCGCAATATCTTCCGAAATATTTCCCATTAGTACATCCTTCGCCAAGAAATCGCATTTGGCAAAAGAAGAATCCATGGTTTGAAACTGAAGTTGTACCAGCATTACAGAAACAAGTTCACGCTGTTTTAGGAAAATAAGGATTCTTAAGAAGCGCTATTGAATGGCGGGAGAGAATATTGGCGCTCATTAAAAAATCTCGTACCCGAAAAACAAATTCAGATTTGTTACGTTTATTCAGAGATTATTTAAATACAGATCTCGCAATACAAAAATCCCGAAGATTGCTCCTCGGGATTTTTTGGTTGTTATCAAGATTCGATAATGATATCCGCTAAAATCGGACTATAAACCTTTACAGGTAAAGTCATATCCTTTCGGCAATTCGCCATTCCAATCTTTCAAATCATCTTCCAGCGGTAAACCTTTCGCTTTTTGACGTTGTGCTTGCCAGAAGAAAAGCCCCACTAATATAATCGAAACGATTACAGCGCCACTTTGTGAAACGCTTGTGGAAAGACCAAAGCCAATCGGTTGCTCAAGGATATAAGTTGTCGTTGCTAACAGCATAAAGATTCCCGGCAAGAGCGAAATCCAGTAATTTCGGCCGCCAATGTAGAGATACATTGCGCCGACAAATAGTGCTATTACCGCCGTTGATTGGTTCGCCCATGAGAAATAGCGCCATAAGATATTAAAGTCTAATTGTAAAAGAATCGCTGAGATCACAAACATCGGCAGAGCAATCCATAAACGGCTTGTGACTTTCTCTTGACTCACTTTGAGATAATCGGCAATGATCATTCTCGCACTTCTAAATGCCGTATCGCCGGAAGTGATTGGTAAAATAATCACGCCTAAAATCG
This sequence comes from Ignatzschineria sp. LJL83, assembly GCF_054871845.1. Taxonomy (NCBI): domain Bacteria; kingdom Pseudomonadati; phylum Pseudomonadota; class Gammaproteobacteria; order Cardiobacteriales; family Ignatzschineriaceae; genus Ignatzschineria; species Ignatzschineria sp. LJL83. The sequence continues at coordinate 36,958 of NZ_JBTXLY010000016.1, read as the reverse complement.
CTAATGTTCCGCCAAATCCACCGAGCATCATCACAGCAACTTTACTCACAACTAATGCCGGTCCGCCATCTTTCAGTACATCATTTAATCCTGCGCCAAAGGGTGCATCTGGCACATAGAACATCGCCATCGCAGCCGCTGCCCAAATCATCGCAATGATGCCTTCTGCAATCATCATGCCGTAGAAAATTTTACGTCCATGCCCTTCATTTTGCGTGGTACGAGAAATAATCGGCGATTGTGTTGCGTGGAAACCTGAAAGCGCACCGCAAGAGATCGTTAAGAAAAGAAGTGGGAAAATCGCAAGCCCGCCCGGATGAAGATTATCTAACGTCAGTTCCGGAATATTAGTAGCTTCGCCGGTAACGACTAGACCTACGCCGATTCCAACCGCACTAATCACTAATAACACACCGAAGAACGGATAGAATCGTCCGATGATTTTATCAATCGGTAACAATGTCGCTAAAACGTAGTACACAAAGATCACGCCCACAATAATCGCAATCCCGATTTTTCCGCCCATTAAATCATAGAGCAACTGCCCTGGTGCTGAAACGAAAACCGTTCCCACTAACACTAAAAGCAGCAATGCAAATGCATTCACAATGTGACGCATGGATTTTCCTAAGAATTTCTCGGCAAGTTCCGGTAAATGCGCCCCACGATTTCGAATGGAGATCATACCCGTCAGATAATCGTGAACACCGCCGGCAAGAATACAGCCGAAAACAATCCAAATAAATGCCACCGGACCATAAAGCGCTCCTAAAATAGGTCCGAAAATTGGTCCTACACCGGCAATATTGAGTAACTGAATCATGGAATTCTTCGCCGTATTCATCGGCACGTAATCCACCCCATCGCTGTTGGTATATGCTGGCGTTGGTCTACTTTTAATGCCAAAGACCTTCTCCACATATTTTCCATAGGTAAAATAACCTAGAATTAACAGCAGTACTCCCCCAATAAATGTAAACATATACTCCTCCTGAGATTAACCCTTAAATAGTTGTGCGCTTTTTTTGATCCCTGATTGTTATTATTTTTATAAAAGCGTCAATTATTATATAGCTCGGATTACGCAGCTTGTACAGATAGAAGGCAAAATATACCTTTCGGTAAAATATGCTCTAAGCGCTTTATCCACAAACAAGTTTCAAAAGCCCATAAAAAAACTCTCACTTCCACCGCAGATATTTACCGCAGAAAGTGAGAGTTTTATAACATCCAAGCACTGAAGTCTTGAAGTATCGGATATTAAGGATATTGAAATATAAATATCTATATGATCGTATTACGCTTCAAGCGCTTCTAATTCACTATCAATATAGAGATCATCGCCTTCGACAATCACTCGGTACGTGCGAAGCGGTTTTTTACAAGGCGCTGCTGTTGCTTCCCCTGTGATGATATTAAACTCGCCCCAATGAAGTGGGCAACTCACCGTATCATCAAAGTAATCTCCTTCAGATAGAGATGCCGTTGCATGCGTGCATTGATCATCCGTGACATAAAATTCACCTTGGCGATTGAAAGCTAATAACTCGCCCGCTTCCGTTGTAAATTTACGCATCTCGCCCTGCGCAAGCTCCGTTACTTTACAGATAAATACCTTTGCCATACTTTCTCCTTGCTCACGCAATATTACTCAAATCCGTTTCAAACTGATTTTACTATATTTAAATGTCTCAAAATTTCTAAATATCGGTTTAAATATCATTTTAATGGTTTCGCCATATTCTCAAGCAATCTACAAAGTAGATCTGAAAAATGCACTATTGAAATGTGAAATGACTAAAACCAAAAAAGCCTACTGATTAGATCAGTAGGCTTGTATTTGGCGTCCCTACGGGGATTCGAACCCCGGTTGCCGCCGTGAAAGGGCAGTGTCCTAACCGCTAGACGATAGGGACCAAATCGTTCTTTTGGGCTTGTTGCCCTCGTGAACAGGAAGCTATAATAGGACTAAACCTCTTCAATGTCAAAAAATAAAATGATTAAATTTTAAACACAACTCTAAGGACTTATTTAATATATTGAATTATTAGGATTTTATATCAATACAGAATCAAAATTAGATGATGTTTTTTAAAAACTTTTCGAAATACTTCCTAATAGCGGAATCCATTTAGAAAGGTTCAATAATGTGACATAGGCAGATTCACCACTGGTTCGAATGCTTGCATGCTTCTGAAAATCTTGTGCCAGCAATTTCCATCTCTAAAAACAGATCTAGCATCGCTTCGAATTCATAATCCTCTATTGGAAGAGTCTATTTTTACTGTGAGCTATTTCAAAATCATACTTCCAATTTTTCATTTTCTAACAGAACCAAAAAAGCCTACTGATTAGATCAGTAGGCTTGTATTTGGCGTCCCTACGGGGATTCGAACCCCGGTTGCCGCCGTGAAAGGGCAGTGTCCTAACCGCTAGACGATAGGGACCAAATCGTTCTTTTGGACTAGTTGTCCTCTTGAACAGGTAGCTATAATAGGACTATCCCTGATGGATGTCAAACTTCCGATCTTTTTTTATGCAATAATTCTCTATCTTTTTATTGCTACATTTTTATCTCATTGAATTTATTTAAACATTTATTCACATCTATATTTTCATAAAAGCTAGATATTCCCACAATTTCCACGAATCATAACGAATGTATTGCAAGATAAAATGTCTACATCCTCTCAACCATCATTATTTCATCGTCATTTAGCTTTAAAATTCCAAAAGAATCGATATGGTTGCCACGAGATTTTCAGAAGAAGATAAGTATTCGTCCCATAAAAAAGCGCTTTCCGAAGGAAACGCTTTGAATCATACCTGTATAACGCTGTATAGCGCTGTATAGCGATAAGTTCACCGCTATTACATAACGCCGTAATATCCGTATTATTTACGATTCATCATGTGAATTGCACTTTTATGAATGCCGTGTGCAGCTTCCATTACACTTTCAGCAAGTGTTGGATGCGCATGCATTGTGCTTGCTAAATCTTCTGATGTACCACCAAATTCAAGAACGATTACCGCTTCATGAATAAGCTCTGAAGCATTTGGTCCTACAATATGTACGCCGAGAAGTTTATCTGTTTTCGCATTTGCGATCACTTTCACTAAACCTTCCGTTGTACCCATTGCTTTTGCGCGGCCTGATGCTGCAAATGGGAATGAGCTTGTAATTACTTCAATACCTTCAGCTTTACACTGCTCTTCCGTTTTACCTGCCCATGCAATTTCCGGTGTTGTATAGATTACCCATGGAACTGCATCGTAGTTTACTCGGCCATATTGACCTGCGATACGTTGTGCAACTGCGATACCTTCAGCTGAACCTTTATGCGCAAGCATTGGTCCACGAACTAAGTCACCAATCGCCCAAACATTGGCAATATTTGTCTTACAATTATCGTCTGCTTTCACTAAACGACCATCCATTTCAAGACCCACTGCTTCGTCAACGATGCCATCTGTAAATGCTTTACGACCAACTGCTACTAAAAGGTAATCAAACGTCTCTTCGTGCTCGCCTTTTTTGTCACTGTATTTCACAACAACGTCTTTATCCGTTGCGATAGATTCATTCACGCGCGCGCCTAAACGAATATCTAAACCTTGTTTTTTGAAGTGTTTCGCTGCATCTTTCGCAATTTGCTGATCTGCCGCTGAAAGGAAGTTATCCATCGCTTCAAAAATCACAACTTCTGCACCAAGTCTTGACCAAACACTCGCCATCTCAAGACCGATAACGCCAGCACCAATCACACCTAAACGCTTTGGTACTTCTGTTAAGTTAAGTGCGCCTTCAGAATCGATAATACGATTGTTATCCACAACTGCCGAAGGAATATCCATTGGCACTGAACCTGTTGCTAATACAACGTCTTTTGCTTTATACGTTTCAACATTACCTTCATGATCCGTTACAGCAACTTCATTATTTGCAAGAAGTTTACCTGTACCTTGAAGCCACTCTACTTTGTTCGCTTGGAATAACATCGCAATACCTGATGTTAATTCAGTGACGATCTTATCTTTACGTTCGATCATCGCTTTAGGATCGATTGAAATCTCGCCTACTGTGATTCCATGATCTTCTGAGCTATCTTTTGCCGCAACATAAAGACCTGAAGATTCTAATAATGCTTTTGAAGGAATACAGCCCACGTTTAAACAGGTTCCGCCCAATACTGGCTTGCCTGTTTTACCGATCCATTTTTCAACACATGCTGTTTTAAGACCCAATTGCGCTGCACGAATTGCATTCACATAACCCGCAGGACCACCGCCGATGACGATTACATCAAATTCTTTTTTTGCCATGATATTTTCCTTAAAAAAGATCCTTTATCATCACATTCAACAATAAAGGATCTTCATAATATTTTATAGTTTGCGATTAAGTATCCGTTGAAATTACAGCTCTAAAAGCATGCTTGCTGGATCTTCAAGTGAGTTTTTAATAGATACTAAGAAACCAACTGCTTCTGCACCATCGATGATTCTGTGGTCATAAGAGTGTGCAAGATACATCATTGGCGCTGCAATGATTTGGCCATCTTTCACAATTGGACGCTCGTATGTATTGTGCATTCCTAAAATACCACTTTGTGGTGGGTTAAGAATTGGCGTTGAGAGCATTGAACCAAACACACCACCATTTGTGATTGTGAATGTACCGCCTGTCATCTCTTCGATTGTAAGCGTACCTTCTTTCGCTTTTGTTGCATATTCGATAATTTGTTTTTCGATATCTGCAAGGCTTAATTGGTCTGCGTCACGAATGATTGGTACCACTAATCCACGTGGTGAAGATACTGCGATACCGATATCGAAGTAACCGTGATATACGATATCGTTACCATCAATTGATGCATTTACTGCTGGGTATTTTTTCAATGCTTCCACAGCTGCTTTCACGAAGAAAGACATGAAACCTAATTTTACACCGTGAGTTTTCGTGAAACGATCTTGATACTTCTTACGAAGTGACATCACAGGTTCCATGTTTAACTCATTGAACGTTGTTAACATTGCAGTTGTGTTTTTCGCATCTAAAAGACGCTCAGCAATACGTGCACGTAAACGTGTCATTGGAACACGTTTTTCAATACGAGCACCTGTTGGAACTGCCGCAACTGTTGCTGCTTTCGCCGGCGCTTTTGCACCCCCATTTTTCATGAAGTTTTCGATATCTTCTTTCAAATGACGACCATTTTTACCCGTTGCTGGAATGATTGTGATATCTAAGTTATTCTCTTCAACTAAACGGCGTACAGTGGGTGACATTCCTGTCTCTTCGCCCGCTGTTTCTACGACAACTGCTACTTCTTCTTTAGCCGCTGCTTGTGGTGCATCTGCTGCTGGCGCATCGCCTGCTTCAATAATTGCAAGAAGTGTACCTTCAGTAACGTCTGTACCTTCTTCTACTTTAATCTCTTTAAGAATACCGCTCACTGTTGCCGGTACTTCGAGCATTACTTTATCCGTTTCTAAATCAACAAGGTTTTCACCCTCTTCGATGAACTCACCTACTTGTTTGTGCCACGCTGAAAGCAACGCATCTGCAACTGACTCAGGTAATACCGGAACTTTAATTTCAATACTCATGGGTTTTCTCCTACGTTAGATAATTCTAAATCTTTAATAATGTATAAACTTTTAAATTAGACTTTTATAAGCTGTCATTTCATAGCAATTATGAGAAGAGCGAGAAGTTTTGGAATGGAGTTTCTCGCTCTCTTTCTCTGCTACATTATTCAGCTAAAGGGATAATTGCGTCTAAAAGTGCTTTCTCTTGCGCTGCATGAACATGGCTATAACCTACCGCCGGCGCTGCTGCCGTTGGCCTTGTTACGAAAATCAATGCTTGTTTGCCATTGACCACTTGTTCTAAATATGGTCTTACAAATGTCGCATAACCTTGATTTAACGGCTCATCCTGAAGGAAAATCACTTCTGTTGCGTTTGGATATTTCGCAAGTTCATCCTGAATCGCTTTCGCTGGGAATGGATAGATCTCTTCCAAACGAATAATCGCTGTTGTGTCATCATTCGCAGCCGCTCGGCGATCACGGAGATCGTAGTAAATCTTACCAACTGAAATTACAACACGCTCAATGCTTTGAGGATTCACGGCATCCATTTCAGGAAGCACTGAACGAAATGTACCCGTTGCTAAATCTTCAATCGTATTCACCGCTTGCTTGTGACGTAATAAGCTCTTCGGCGTCATCACGATTAATGGCTTACGGTAATCTTGATGCATTTGACGGCGGAACATATGGAATGCTTGTGCCGGCGTTGTTGGCACAACAAAGCTCATATTATTCTCAGCACAAAGCTCTAAGAAACGCTCAGGTCTTGCAGATGAATGCTCAGGACCTTGACCTTCATAACCATGCGGAAGAAGCATGACTAATCCGTTATAACGGCGCCATTTTGTTTCACCCGATGCGATGAACTGGTCAATCACAACTTGCGCACCATTCACGAAGTCACCAAACTGCGCTTCCCAAATCACTAATGCATTTGGTTCTGTTGCCGCATATCCAAATTCAAAACCTAAAACGCCGGCTTCTGAAAGGATAGAGTCAATCACTGTGAAGTTTGCTTGATCTTTCGTTAAATGTTGAAGCGGGATAAATGCGCTTCCATCTTCTTGATTATGATATACCGCGTGACGATGGAAGAATGTTCCACGGCCAGAGTCTTGTCCTGTGATACGAATTGGGTAACCTTCTTCAAGAAGCGTTGCATAAGCCATAACTTCGGCAAAGCCCCAATCCATTTCGATTTCGCCCTCACCCATTTTCAAACGATTCTCATGAATACGTTGAACACGGTTATGGAGCTTTAAGCCTTCAGGAAGCTTATCCATAATGCGAGCAATCTCGGTAATTCTTGATTCAACAACGGCTGTTTCAGGAACTACTGCACCTTCTTCGTCGAAACGATCGTGCATTTTAGAGATTTTTTCCCATTTTTGTTTATACGTACTATTAATGGATTCAACGGTTGGGAATCCTACTGGTTTCCCTTCCTCAAGCTTATCGCGATACTCTTTCGTATAAGCTTTGAAATCATCTTCTGTAATCACACCTTGCGCAATTAAACGATCTGCATAGATACGCGCCGGCGTTTTGTGACTACGAACTTTTTTATACATCATTGGCTGTGTTGCACTTGGCTCATCAGCTTCGTTATGACCGAGCTTACGGTAACAAACTAAATCGATCACAACATCTTTGTGGAACGTATTACGGTAACCGAGCGCAAGCTGCATTACATGCTTCACAGCTTCCGGATCATCACCATTGACGTGTAATACCGGCGCTTGAACGATTTTCGCAGCATCCGTACAGTACTCTGAAGAACGCGCATCTAATAAGTTAGACGTTGTAAAACCGACACGGTTATTCACAACTATATGAATCGTTCCACCTGTGGTATATCCACGCACTTGTGACATTTGTAATGTCTCAAGCACAATACCTTGCCCTGCAAATGCCGCATCACCATGAATTAATACTGGTAAAACCGTATTAAATGGTAATTGTCCTGTCGGCGTTCCAGCTACAATGCGGCGCTCTAAACGTGCACGAACGGAGCCTTCTACGACAGGATTGACAATCTCTAAGTGTGATGGGTTAAATGCTAATGCTAAATGCACCGGAGGATTCGCTGGTGTAGCCTGAACAGAAGATGAAAAACCCATGTGATATTTAACGTCGCCCGAACCTTTTGTAAAAGTTGGCACACCATCAAATTCTGCAAATAACTGCGCCGGCGCTTTACCTAAAATGTTCACCAACGTGTTTAAACGTCCACGGTGCGCCATTCCGATTACGATCTCTTCCGCACCAAAGTTAGAAGCACCGACAACCATCTCGTGAAGCATTGGAATTAATGCATCTCCGCCTTCCAGTGAGAAACGCTTTTGACCCACATAACGAGTATGAAGGTAACGCTCTAAACCATCTGCAGAAACGAGCTCTTTTAAGATCTCTTTACGCTCTTCATTTGTAAAACGATAATGATCTTGAACTTCTTCCAAACGCTCTCTTAACCAAATGCGCTCTTCATCTTTCGTAATGTGTTCAATTTCAACACCTACATGACCGATATACGTGCGTTTTACAGTATCGAGAATTTCACGTAACGTCATTTCTGACTTACCTGCAAGATTCCCTGTTTTAAATACCGTTCCCATATCCATTTCTGTTAATCCAAAGAAGCCAGGATTCAGCTCAGGAACATTTGGGATATCACGCAAATCAAGAGGGCATAAGTCTGCTACTTGATGCCCTCTTCGGCGGTATTCTCCAATGAGATTCAGTACCGCTACCTGTTTTGCTAAAAAGACCTCGTCAATACCACCGCTCTGAGGTCTATTCGGTTGTCGTCGCATCTCTTCAAATGCTCTTTTAACAGGACCTTGTGCGATATCTTCACTGTGCTCACTTTTAAAGTCTGCAAAGTATGCCTGCCATTCAGCCGTCACTGAACTTGGGTTTTCAAGATATGATTCAAACATCTCCTCGACATAGGTCTGATTCGCACCGTTTAGTGCGGACGACTCCCTAAATTGATCTATTAGTTTCATTGCTTCGCTCACATTTATGTTATCTACAAATTGATAGGAAATTAAAAAGAAAGAAATTTTCAACATTATACCCGATTTTTCGTATTTTCGTGCAATATGTCAAGAGCCTGATTATTGGCTATTTTTATTTATTTTATGAACAAGAAAATAGCGATATATAATGCTTATTTAAAAATTACCTTAGTGCAAATATGCTAGTATGTAAATCCTTCACTTTGTTAATGTTTATTTATGGGAATAATTTATGAAATTAAATGAACTTCGGTACTTCATCGCAGTCGCAGAAGAGAAGCATTTTGGGCGTGCAGCACAAAAATGTTTCATTTCACAACCTGCCCTTTCGATCGGTATTAAGAACCTAGAATCCTCGATGGGAGTATCCTTATTTGAACGAACAACAAGTGAAGTATTTCTCACACCGGAAGGGGAAAAAGCACTCCCAAAAGCAAGACGTATTTTTGAACTCGTAGATGAACTCCTATCCCTTAGTAAAGAGTCAGATTCTATTGAAGGTCGATTTAATTTAGGAATCATCTTCACGATAGCGCCTTATCTGCTACCAAAGATTATTCCATCACTTCGCATTGCAGCGCCTAATCTTCAACTCAATCTTTTCGAGAATATGACGGACAGCTTGCTCCCCATGCTCAAAACGGGCGAGATTGATGCTGCGATTTTAGCGCTCCCTATTGCTGATCCGACATTTGAAGTGATTGAGCTTTACGAAGAACCATTCTTCGTGATTACGCCCAAAGATCATCTATTAAGCAAAAAATCTTCCATCTCAGCAGATGAACTGCATGAGTACGATCCTCTACTGCTGAATATTGGTCACTGCTTCCGTGATCAAATATTAGATCAATGCAAAGAGATTAATGCCACAAATTCTCACCATCATTCGTTAGAAACCATTCGCAATATTGTGGCAGCTGGCCATCAAATCTCAGTATTGCCAAAATATGCATTAACAGATGATCATCTTAAAGAGCTTCTTCATTACATTCCTTTCACAGATCCTGTTCCTACACGAAAAGTAGCACTTGTATATCGCCGGGAGTTTACGCAAATGCGTAAAATAGAAACCATTGTCCAATGTATTCAGGATCTTAATCTTTAACGTTGAATCCGTTACTTAAAAGGAACTGTTATGTTAGTAGATCAATTTGGTAGAAGTATTGACTATGTCCGCATCTCCGTAACGGATCGGTGTGATCTTCGTTGCACTTACTGCATTCCTAAAGGATTCAAAGGCTTTGAAGTCAATAAAAATTGGCTGACTTTTGATGAAATCTTAAGAGTTGTCGGCGCTTTCTCGGCAATGGGAACTCATCACTACCGCATCACTGGTGGCGAGCCCTTGCTACGAAAAGATGTCTCCCAACTGATCCAGCGCATGAAAGAGATTCCGACCATTAAAGATCTCTCCATGACCACCAATGCAACACAACTTGAAAAGCACGCGAAATCTCTCAAAGATGCCGGCCTTGATCGTCTTAATATCAGCCTAGATTCAATTAATCCTCTCACGGTGCATAAAATTACCGGCAATGATTGTATTGAAAAGGTAAAACGCGGGATTTTTGCCGCAAAAGATGCTGGTTTTGAAACCATTAAGATTAATATGGTGCCGATGGTCGGCGTGAATGATCAAGATATTGATGACATGATTCAGTTCTGTATCGACAATGGCTTAATTCTTCGCCTCATTGAAGCGATGCCGCTTGGCGTTACAGGTCAAAATACTGAAGGAAAAGATCTCACGGTATTACTCGAAACATTACGCCAGAAATATGGCTTAATTGATACTACGAGCACACTTGGGCAAGGTCCAGCAAAATATTATGAAACGCCGGACAAAAAATTCACATTCGGCTTAATCACACCGATGAGCCAACATTTTTGCGATACCTGTAACCGAGTTCGTCTTTCTGTCGATGGCACACTTTACATGTGTTTAGGGCAAGAAGAAGCCTTCCCACTTCGAGAAATGCTGAGAGATCAATGTAGCGATGAAGAGCTACAATCTGCGATTCGCAGAGCCATTGATCTCAAACCACAGAAACATGAATTTAGAACGGATGCGACAAAAATCTCACGAATTATGTCGATGACCGGTGGCTAAATTGCTACACTAAGCAAGAATGTGTCATACATGTATCAATAAAATATCGTCCTATCCATGAATGGATGGCTGAACATCAAAACAAACATATATAGCAACAAAGATTAGAACATTACGGAGCAAGCAATGAGCAAACAATACGGCGTTAAAATGACCCTTCCTAAGCATTCTACATTTCTCAGAGACAACCTTCTTGGTGCTGATTTTAATGCTGAAAGATGGTTTGATAGCTTAGAAGCACGTCAAAAATTCTTAGATTCATACCAACAAGATTTCATCTATTACAGAGTTGGCGATCGTCCACGTTATGAATATGAGCTCATTGAGAAGTAAGATCTCAATTCTTACAATGCTCTTTAAAAACAGCACTAAACACCTGCTTTATGCAGGTTTTTTTACATCCTAAAAATCCTACACACGTTCATTCATTACGAAATTAAATTAAGATCGTTAAATCGCGGACAAGAAAAAACCCTAACAACAAGTTGTTAGGGTTTCTCGTATGGCGCGCCCAGAAGGAGTCGAACCTCCGACCGCCTGGTTCGTAGCCAGGTACTCTATCCAGCTGAGCTATGGGCGCTTAACTAAGATGAGTAGTATACATCAATATATAAGGGTGTCAACGCTCTTAACGCAAAAAACTATCATTTATATTGACATATTTTCCAATAAATAAAATTACCAATTAATATCAAAAAGATAAGAAGATCCTAAATTTTTTCTACAAACCATTTAAAAACAATCATCTTAAAAACTATCGTCATTTCGGTTTAAAATTCTAAAAAAGATTAATATTGCCAGCTAAGGCTAAGGATCTTCATAAAAACGCCAGCATTCGACCCAGTGATAATTCAGCCTCTATTTTACAATGCAACTTTCTTAAACCTATGTATAACCATTTACCTATCAGTCATAAACCTAACCGTCTATATTTTTAAAACCATCATCAAATAGAAAATCATCAGTTCTCAATTCTTTTTCATTCATTGCAAGGATATGAAAATACTTCTCAAACTTTCAAATATGACGCTCCATCATGAATCCCTATCCGATATACCTTCAGTTTTATTTTGAACAAGAAAAAACCCTAACAACAAGTTGTTAGGGTTTCTCATATGGCGCGCCCAGAAGGAGTCGAACCTCCGACCGCCTGGTTCGTAGCCAGGTACTCTATCCAGCTGAGCTATGGGCGCTTAACTAAGATGAGTAGTATACATCATCTTTTACTCACATCAACAAAATGTAAACTATTTACACAAACTTTCCATTCATTGAATAAACAACTAATAGATAAATGGTCTTACAAGCGCCATATATACAACGCCCATTGCCATTGCATTTGCTATTAAGTAAGCGATTAAGCGTGATGGCAAAGCTAACGTACGTCTCATTGAAAAAATCGCAAAAACAATATAGAGCACGATAAAGAGGAGTTTTATCGCTAACCAACCACCACCTGCACCAAAGGGGTTAATACTTAACGTTACCGCTAATAAAATACCTGTTAACAGTAAAAAAGTATCCACAACATGTGGTGTAATTCGTGCCCATTTTGGTCTTCTTAACAAAAAATATTTCCAAAATCGAAAATTGAAAAAGACGATAGAGAAAACAGCCAACATAATATGGGTATGTTTTATCCCTAAATAAGCTTCTGCTAACATGATATTTCCTTTCTTTTAATGATTCTTAATTAACGACGTTTTCCGGCGTTCCTGCTACAAATTGATTAATGTTGTTGATTAATATCCCTACCAAAGTTGCTAATGCTTCTTCGCTTGCAAATGCCGTATGTGGCGTGATGATAAAGTTTCCTAGATCGTTTGCAAGAAGTGGATTATCAGGCTTTGGCGGTTCTGTCGTTAAAACATCAACACCTGCGCCACCAATTCTGCCTGATCTAAGCGCATCTGCTAATGCTTGCTCATTGATTAAACCACCACGGCTAACGTTTAATAAAATCGCACCTTCTTTCATACGATTAATTTCAGCAACATCAATCATATCTTTCGTATCTGCTGTTAATGGTGCATGAATCGAGTAAACGTCGCTTGTTGTTAAAACATCTTCAAACGAATGGTAACCTTCTCGAATCACTTCGGCATTTCGTCTTTCAGAAAAGAGTACTTTCATTCCGAAATCTTCGGCATATTTAGCAAATTGCGAACCGATACTTCCCTTTCCAAAAATACCGAGTGTTTTGCCTTTCAATTCAAAAATCGGCGCACCAAAAATAGAGAAGAACGGCGATCGTTGCCATTCGCCATCTCGCATTCTTGTTTCATATAGTGGTAACCGGTGCATGAGCGCAATCATCATCATAAATGCATGTTCTGCCACTGCCGTTTGACTATAGCCGGCAACATTACAAACGGTCACGCCATGCTCTTTCGCAGCTTCCACATCAACAATGTTGTAACCTGTTGCCGCTACGGCAATGAGTTTTAATTCAGGATTCGCTTCAATCGCCGCACGATCGATAATCACTTTATTGGTAATTGCGATTTTACAGCCTTGAAGCGCTTCTGCGACCTTATCTTGCGGGCAGTTTTCAATATTAATGAGTTCATGAGGGAAATTAAAATCCAACGTAAAACGATCTAATGTTCCCTGATCTAAAAAAACAATTTTTTTCATCTCCAATCTCCTTTGGTAAATTTCTACAAATGACAACTCTCAGTTATTCTTCGAATTTAGTACGGATTTAATGCGCTTTTAGAGCGCTTTGAGAACACTTTAAAATTGTAAAATCGTCAATTTTTATCTTTTTTATCAGCTCTTCAATCAATGTCTCAAATCAATACTTCGCAAATAAATCCTTAGCGATTATCGTGACGCATTAAGCGCTGTTTTTCACGATCCCAATCACGCTCTTTAATAGTTGCGCGCTTATCGTGATCTTTCTTACCTCTCGCAAGCCCGATTTCTACCTTAACCATTCCCTTCTTCCAATACAAACTTAAAGGAACAATCGTACGGCCTTTCTGATCCACAGCACCCACTAATCGATCAATTTCTCGGCGATGCAGAAGGAGTTTTCGAGTTCTCGTATCATCCGCAAAAATATGGGTTGATGCCGACAAAAGTGGTGTAATTCTCGAACCAATCAGAAATACTTCGCCGTTCTTCACTTGAACATAAGCTTCTGTTAATTGTCCTTTACCTTCTCGTAAACTTTTTACTTCCCAACCTTGCAATTCAAGGCCGGCTTCCATTTTCTCTTCAATAAAATAATCATGATATGCCCGCTTATTGCCGGCAATTTGTGCGCTACTCACGCCTTTTTTCTTAGACATATAAACCTCTATTAAAATCCCGCAGTTATTTTGAGTTTTTTATTAAATCTTGAATCATAAAACTCAAAATAGTGCTCATCCCATCGAACATGATAGAAAGCCTCATTTCTATCATCAAAATTTTCTATCATGAATGGTCGAAGCTCTATTCTATTACAGATTAGACGATTTCACATCGCCGAATATATTCATCAAGAGCATCTCTTTAGAAAAGTATCTCTTCCCCTATTCAATTCCGTGATTTTATTATGTAAACTCATAAATCTGCGTCATAAAATAATCCATATTTTATGCCCCAATTTTCTTGGAAAATAGTGATGACTTTGATACAAAAATTAACTCTACTCTGCTTGAGCGTCTTTCTAGTCTCTTGCGCAACCTCGCAACACAACAATATTGCTAGCGATACTCTGTTACCTCAAGATTTATTAGGCCCTTGGCAAGTAAAAAGTACGCAAAACAGACTCAGTAAGACAGATGTCATCGTTCTATTCCCGAATAAAACGGGCGTTCGCCATTTATCTAGTTTCTCTGCTAAAGCCACTTCTGAAAAAACAGAATTCTTTATTTGGGATGTTGATAAAGAACAAAAAACACTTACCAAACAGGTTTACGAAGTTCAAACATTCCTAAACGGTAAAGCTCAAAGAAAACAGAAATCCAATGACACAAAAATATTTCAAGCTGAAGTCCTACGACCACGCAACCAGTTACCAATTGTACAATTACAAAATGATCAACAGAAAGAAACTTATATAAAACTGAATGATCAAGAATTACAACGATTACTGCAAAATAGTCAAAATGTCCCCGTTGTTATTCGTCAATAATTCTTCAAATCGATCATCCATTTATTGACGTATCTTTCAACCCTATTCTATTTTATAAACACTACCAATTCTCGGGAGCACTTCTATGAATCCACTAATGTTTGGTTATTCCATGCTCGGGATCGCAATCTTATTAGAAGTTATTGCAACATCCTTTTTAGTGAAATCTGAACAATTCACAAAACTTGTGCCTTCCGTATTGGTCATTTTGTTATATGCCGGCTCTTTTTACTGTTTATCTCATACCTTAAAATTTATTCCCGTGGGAATTGCTTACGGTATTTGGAGCGGTGCCGGCATTCTCTTAGTAACGCTAGTAGGATATTTTTGGTTTAAACAAGCGATTGATGTTCCTGCCATTATTGGATTGATATTTATCGCACTTGGTGTGATTATCATTAATGTGTTTTCAAAAGCTTTATAAGGATACCTATTATGATTCAACAACATCCCGCAGTTTTGCGAGTGGAAAATTTTTTAAAGGAAAATCATCATCCACATTTGGTAACGATTTTAGATGATTCCGCACAAACAGCCCAAGAAGCTGCGGATCAGTTACAATGCGAAGTTTCCCAAATTGCAAAGAGCATCGTATTTCATAACCTTGAAAATGATCAAGCTGTTCTTGTCATCATTAGTGGCGATAAAAGAGTCGATGAAAAACGTGTTGCCGAGGAACTTGGCATTTCCCGCAAAAAGTTAGGAAAAGCTAATGCTGATTTTGTCAGAGAAAAAACCGGTTTTGTCATCGGAGGTGTTTCTCCTATTGGACATATCGCCGAATGTATATTGATGTTAGATCCATCTCTTAAGCGCTTTGAAACTATTTGGGCAGCCGCCGGACATCCATATGCAGTATTTCAATCTTCGCCGGAAGCCTTACAGCTCCTTACACAAGCAACTTGGATTGATGTGGCAAAAGCATAATTTCATCAATTTTTGTGGATCACGGCATATTAAAAAACTTTCCTAATAAAAAAACCTTCACAACGATGTGAAGGTTAAATTGCAGATGAAATATCTAAGAGGAGGGGGGTAGCTATTCCAATCTATTTAAAAAATCCATATTACCAGCAATGACCATTCATTCTATGACCATTTCTGCGATGCCCTCCGCGATATTGTCTATCTGAACGATTTTGATGGTTTTTGTAATATCCATCATGTTGACGATCTGATCGACGCGCATGATTCCCATGACCTCGTTCATGTTGTCCATTTTGATGATATTGGTGCATTCCGTTCATTCCTGAATGCATGGGATGATTTTGTACTTGTTGCATCATGTTCCTAGAATCACTTCCTGCATTATCTACAACAGGTCCATTAAATTGTGCAAATGCTACTGAAGAACCCAATACTAAAGCTGATATTAAAATGATCTTACGCATAACGTTGACTCCTTGTGAGTGCTGATAAAAGTTACCGATAAAAGTTTTCTATGAGCTTATTACAACAAACCAATCTTAATTTAAACTTAAGATAATCAATAATTATTGATTAATTTCAAAATGTTAATAGAAAATCAAATAGTCGTTTCATCATCAAAAAAACTCTAAAGTCCGGCATAATATTTATCAGCCATTACGCAATAACAAACGATAAAAAGGCGCTCTTTTGAGCGCCTCTATTCCATCTAAAATTTATCTAAATATTCTAATTTATATCTCATTCCGACTTATGCTTTAGGCACTAAAATCGTGACTTCTAATCCTTCTATTTCAGGTTTTGAACGAAGTTTTAACTCTCCTTGATGAAGTTCTACAATCTTCTTCACAATCGATAACCCCAAACCACTGCCCATCTCTTTCGTACCTAAAACACGGTAAAAACGTTGTGTTAAACGATCAAGCTCATCGGGATTCACACCAACTCCTGAATCTCGAATTGTGAGCGCAATATACTTTCCTCGTTCAGTAGCACTCAAAGAGATTGTCGTTTTTTCCGGCGAATATTTAATGGCATTTCCCATAATATTCTTCAACGCTACGAGCATTAAGTCATCATTCACATGAAAGGATAATAACGTCGGCTCTTCTTTAATGACTATCGATTTTTCTTCAATTTCTGATTGAAAGCTCTCTTTCAATGTCGCAAAAAGCTCATTCACCTCTACTTTTGTTAATGATAAGCGATCTGAAGTATCCATAGACATCGGATCAAGCCTTGCAAGAATCAGAAGATGTTCAATTAAATGTGTTGCTCGTTTTACATCTTGTTGCAAAGGTTGCAACGTACTTGTCAATCTTGGGTCTTGCCGTTGCAAAAGCTGAAGCTTCATCTGAATCGCACTTAACGGCGTTCGTAGTTCATGAGATGCATCTGCTGTAAATTGACGTTCATGTTTACGGGCAATATCTAGGTTCGATAAGAGCATATTCAGGGAATCTTCAATGGCAATGATTTCATTACTACGAGTATTCACGGCAATCGGCTCCAGATTCTTGGGAGATAATTTTGCCAATTGCTTTGAAATTGCCGTTAAAGGCTTTAAGCCAAAAAAGACTAAAAGCGCATTTAAGATAATAGAAATCAACAGCACAATTAATCCGGCAAAAATCAGTTCTTCAATTAAATCATCTAGAAACTCTCGGCGCATTTCAGTGGCATGCCCTACTTGCACTTCATAATCTGAATGCCGTCTTTTCAAAACAAATACTCGCCAAGGATCGCCGTTCACTTGAATATCGGCGAATCCTTTAGAACCTCTAAACTTTGGAACAAAAGGAATATTGGGCGCTTTACTGCTTTTCGCCACGACTTTGCCATCTTTAATCACTTGGAAATAGAAGTGATCTTCATCTAGATCCACTTTATGATAGCCTCGCATTCCCATATGCCGAGAAGCTGTTGGATCACGATCTGCAAATTGAGACAGTACTTGCGCCGAACGTACTAGCGCTTCATCAAGCACATCTTTCGTCTGATTCCAACTCACATAAGTCGTAATGACAAAACTCATTGCCCCCAAAATTAACGTGGTTGCAATAATGCCGGCAATGAGCGTTCCACGAAGTGAATACGTTCTTTTGCGCGAAAATAATGTCTGCAATTTTTTTTGGAAGTTTTGTTTCAAAAAATCACCCCTCAAATGCCGTTAATCTATTCACCATGATCGAATTCTTCTCTTCATTTTTTCTTTTAACATATCTCTCTATGCATCTTTTCTGAATCTTTTATAAATCATAAACCTATAGATCATGAAAATTACTGCATTAAGGTATATCCCAATCCCCTGCGAGTTCGAATAAAGGTATTCCCAAGCTTTTTACGAAGATGATGAATATGCACTTCAACAGCATTACTTTCCACTTCATTTCCCCAGGCATATAGCTTATCTTCAAGCTCTTCTCGGGTAAATGTGCGAGTAGGATGTTGCATCAAAGTATGTAAAATGGCATATTCTTTCGCCGTTAAGCTTACTGTACAACCCTCTTTCTCTACCACTTTCGTTGCAGGATCTAATGTTACATCTCCGTGAGTAAATACTGCTTCCGTCTGCTGACTGACTCTGCGCGACATTGCTCTAATTCTTGCGGATAATTCTTCTAAATCAAAAGGCTTCACAAGATAATCATCTGCACCTAAATCTAAACCCTCAATACGATCTGCAATACTATCCATTGCCGTAATCATAATAATGGGTAAATTTTTCTTTTGCCCCCGAAAGAGCTTTAAAATCATATCTCCGGATAATCCCGGCAAACCACGATCTAGTAGTAAACAATCGTAAGTATCTACCATGACATTTTTTGCATCAGCGCCATTTGTCAGCCAATCAACAATATAGCCATCCATCTCAAGCCATTGCTGAATCGTTTCACCAAGGGATAAGTCATCTTCTATCAATAATATTTTCATGAATCTATCTTAATCCTTCTTTCTTAAGAAAATCTTAATCTTCGCCATTTTAACTCCTTCAATATCAGTCCCATTCCTACGAAAAAGTTCCTATTGATAAGCGGATAAAACAGTATTCAGTATCCCTCTATTTCTCGATAAACTCATCTACTTTTTATAAAGCTCACTATAAAAGTCATACTGTGAAAATAGTGATTAATATTGAAGCCTTTAACAAGAACATATATGATGTGACATCGTAAAATCTCCTTATATATTTGAACATATAGGTTCAAATTCCCACAGAATAGCATTCAATAAAGACCCTTCATTTATGGCAACATCTTCTACTCGCTCTATCACTGAAAGAATCTTTCATGCTTGTACTTTTGAATTTTTTGCGATTGTTTTTACAATGCTGATCGGTGTTTTCCTACTAAATAAACCCGTAAGTTCAATGGGAGTTGTATCAGTCTTAATCTCGCTAACAGCACTGCTTCTAAACATCCTATTTAATTGGCTTTTTGATAAGTTATTCCCCTTCGTCAATGGCGACCGCCCGATTAAAATCCGCATATTGCATGCCGTAGGATTTGAAGCCACATTAGTACTTTTCACAGTTCCGATGCTGGCCTATATTCTAAAAGTGTCATTATTAGAAGCATTGATGATCGAAGCAGGATTACTCGTGTTTTTCCTCTTTTATACCTACCTCTATAATTGGGGATATGATCAGATTCGGAAGATGATTGTGAAACGTTATCATCAGAAAAAATACCCCTCGTAAAATTCAATATTAAAAATATTGAAGCTCATCCTACTAATAACAAACAAAAATAAAACCCAATATATTAATAGTAATGATTTAATTAACAATTAAGCATCTAACCCTTTCATAAAATAGAACTTAATCTTCCTATTGCCATTTTATGACGCCATCATATTTAGTATAAAAATTTACCATTCTTGACAACTGTGATAAAATTTCGCATTCATTTTGAAGTTTTATTTAATCTACATCAATAAACAAGCGAATATTCGCAGAAATTTAGTTTTAAACTGCTTAAGGTCAAGATAATCAATGAGAAATTTCTATTCATCTACGTTAGGTAAATACCTAGTGGCAATACCTATTTCGATGGCTTTAATAGGCTGTGCATCTGTTAATAATGATATATATTCTGTTAACAATGAAAACAGCGACCCTATTATTAAGGTCACTAGAGATAACAATAAAGCTGAACGTATTAGTAAAAATGGTACGGAAGAATGTCAAACCGCTTTCTACATCAATGATACCAAAGTCGGTAACTTTGTCATAAATGACAGCGCAAATTACCAACTAGCTCCTGGAAATTACAACTTTAAAGTCGATAACTGCCAAGGCAGATGCTCAACATATGGTACTGATGTTGAGATTAAATCCGGCGAGACGAAATCATTCACATTATCAGCTGATTCTACTGGAAAACCATTCATTATCTTGAATAAATAATTCTAGAGAATTCAATAGCGTTCAAATTTACATATTATTAATAAATTAAGGTAATACAATAATGTCCACTTTTGTTGTCGTAGACAAAAAATCATTAAGTGAAACGAGCATAGAAGGCTCGAATATAAACCTTCAAGCACCATCAACTATACAGATGCAAATGCACAGAGATGATGTTGCTGAATTCATTCAAGATGGGAATGATCTCATCTTAAAACTCAAAAACGGTAAAACTATCGTTATTAAGAACTTCTTTGCAAAGAAAGATGATGAAGAATCAGATTTACTTTTCGAAGATGAAGATTGCGCATTCCCAATCTTACCATGGTTACTAGGCGCAGCAGGCGCTGGTGCCATTGCAGCCCTCGCTAGCGGCGGTGGTGACGGTGGCGGAGATGATTGGTATCCAGGTAATGGTGAAGATTCTGATTCGGATGATTCCGAATTCGAGAGTGATTCAGACAGCGACTCTGATTCGGACAGTGATTCTGATTCCGACAGCGATTCTGATTCAGATAGTGACTCTGATTCAGATAGTGACTCTGATTCAGATAGTGACTCTGATTCGGACAGTGATTCTGATTCGGACAGTGACTCAGACTCAGATAGCGACTCTGATTCTGATAGTGATTCAGATTCAGACAGTGACTCAGACTCTGATAGTGATTCAGATTCAGACAGTGACTCAGACTCTGACAGCGACTCTGATTCAGACAGTGATTCTGATTCAGACAGCGACTCAGACTCAGATAGCGATTCAGACTCTGACAGCGATTCAGATTCTGACAGTGACTCAGATTCCGACAGCGACTCAGACTCAGACAGCGATTCAGATTCGGACAGTGATTCTGATTCGGACAGTGACTCAGATTCAGACAGCGATTCAGATTCAGACAGTGACTCAGATTCCGACAGCGATTCAGACTCTGACAGTGACTCTGATTCGGACAGCGATTCAGACAGCGACTCTGATTCGGATAGTGATTCAGATTCAGACAGCGACTCCGACTCTGACAGTGACTCTGATTCCGACAGTGATTCAGATTCCGACAGCGACTCAGACTCTGATAGCGACTCAGATTCGGATAGTGATTCAGACTCAGATTCAGACAGTGATTCCGACTCTGACAGTGACTCTGATTCAGACAGCGACTCTGATTCGGACAGTGACTCAGACTCTGACAGTGACTCAGACTCAGACAGCGACTCTGATTCAGACAGCGATTCAGATTCGGACAGCGACTCAGATTCCGACAGTGATTCAGATTCCGACAGTGACTCTGATTCAGACAGTGATTCTGATTCAGACAGCGACTCTGATTCTGACAGCGACTCTGATTCTGACAGTGACTCAGACTCTGACAGCGACTCAGACTCTGATAGTGATTCTGATTCCGACAGTGACTCAGATTCAGACAGTGACTCCGACTCTGACAGTGATTCAGATTCCGACAGTGACTCAGACTCTGATAGTGATTCAGATTCGGACAGTGACTCAGATTCAGACAGCGACTCCGACTCTGACAGTGATTCAGATTCCGATAGCGACTCAGATTCAGACAGCGACTCAGACTCTGATAGTGATTCAGATTCAGACAGTGATTCAGATTCCGACAGCGACTCTGATTCAGACAGCGACTCTGATTCAGACAGTGATTCAGATTCCGATAGCGACTCAGACTCTGACAGTGACTCTGATTCCGATAGTGATTCAGACTCTGATAGTGATTCAGATTCAGACAGCGACTCTGATTCCGATAGCGACTCAGACTCTGATAGTGATTCAGATTCAGACAGTGACTCAGACTCTGACAGTGATTCAGATTCCGACAGTGACTCAGACTCTGACAGTGATTCAGATTCAGACAGTGACTCAGACTCTGACAGTGATTCAGATTCGGACAGTGATTCAGACTCTGACAGTGATTCAGATTCCGATAGTGACTCTGATTCGGACAGCGATT
This sequence comes from Ignatzschineria sp. LJL83, assembly GCF_054871845.1. Lineage (NCBI taxonomy): Bacteria > Pseudomonadati > Pseudomonadota > Gammaproteobacteria > Cardiobacteriales > Ignatzschineriaceae > Ignatzschineria > Ignatzschineria sp. LJL83. The sequence continues at coordinate 14,803 of NZ_JBTXLY010000016.1, read as the reverse complement.
CAGACTCTGACAGCGATTCAGACTCTGATAGTGACTCTGATTCCGACAGTGATTCAGATTCAGACAGTGACTCCGACTCAGACTCTGACAGTGACTCAGATTCAGATAGCGACTCAGATTCCGACAGTGACTCTGATTCGGACAGCGACTCAGACTCAGATTCAGACAGCGATTCAGATTCCGACAGTGACTCTGATTCGGACAGCGACTCAGACTCAGATTCAGACAGCGATTCAGATTCCGATAGTGACTCTGATTCAGACAGCGACTCAGACTCTGACAGCGATACTGATAATGAACGTCCACAGGTTAAAATTGAGTTTGATAAAGAAGGAAATATCATCCTAAAATTCCCTGAAGATATGGATCATGATTCTTTTGATCCTAATAACGTCGTAGAAGTCAAAGATCCAGAAGGTGAGCTTATCCCTGGTATTGAATTTACAGGTCCTGATAAAGATGGTAATTACATTGCAAAAGGACCTGAAGGTTCTAATGACTTCACAGTGACAGTTCCTGAAGGATCTTATCAAGATAAATCTAAAAATCCGGGCTATAAAGGTGAAAATAGCAAGAGTAATACCTCTCCTGATATCGAAGATTGGTCTGGTGAGATCAAAGAGGATTATCAAGAGGTATATGGGGATAAGGTTATCCATGATGTAAATGAAGTCTTCGGAAATAAACATGATGATGTCGATGCAGATGGAGATAACGTTACTTATAAAATTCTTTCCGGTAATGAAGAAGGTCTTTTTGTTATCAATGAGCAAGGTGAAATCAGACTAGCAGATGGCGTATCTTTAATTGGTAAAAAAGGTCCTTTCACTCTGATCGTAGAAGCTTCTGATGGTAAGGGTGGTTTTGATGAAGCAACTATTGTCATTGGCATTGAGGGTCAAGGCGAAGGTGTTCCAGATGATACTCCTCCAACAGTCACTGTAGAAATTGATCCGGACAATAAAAATGAAGTAACCTTCACATTTAGCGAAGTACCTTATGGCGCAGATGGTAAACCATTGACTAAAGAAGAGTTAAAAGAGTTAATCGAAGCGAAAAATGCTGAAATTGATTTTGACAACTTAGAGATATCAGAAGATGGTTTGACTTGGAAAGCTCCAATCAAAGCAGAAGCTGAAGGTGAGATGAAGATTGACATCATCGTAGATGGCGATAATTTCTATGCTGATAAGGTTGGTAATGTTGGTTCAGAAGCCGGTGACTCTGTTGTTGTTAAACCACCAAAAGTGGAATACGGTTCTGGATTATCTAATCCTGATATTACAGGTACAGATTCTGATGGTAATCCGATTACAGATGGCAAGTTCGCAAACAATAGCCAGGATCGAAATCCAGGCAATGGTGTCGTTGGCAAATACTACAAACATCAATTAGAATTTGAGATTCCTGAAGGGGAAGATCTTAGCTCTGTGCGCAGTGTTATCAACCTAGATAAACTTGATAACTCATTTATGATCTGGGTAAATGATACGCCCATTGCAAATACTGATGTATTCCAAGTCCAAAGACCAGATGGGCCTCATGGAGATGGGACACATGAAGATAATCAAATTGCTTTAGTATTTAAAGATGGATCTTGGTTATCTGAAGGAAAGCCTTGGGTAGAACATGCAGATGGTTTACCTCGCTTCCAAATTGTCATGACTGAAGATGGTATCCGCTTCTATGCAACACGTAGTCCAACATCACCAGTATTAGAAGAGATTTTCTTTAAAAACTCTTCCGATAAAGACCTGTTAAATGACATTAAGTTCCATGAAGGTAAGAACGAGATTATTGTCGGCAATGCTGATGGTGTCGGCAATGATTCACTCCAAGGATCTTTATCACTTACCTTTGGTGGTAAATTTGTCATTGCGGATGAAGATAGTCAAAACCTTGAAAGCATGACGATTACAATAACAGGTGCACAAGACGGGGATATACTCATACCTGTATTACCTAATGGGATTAATCCTCCTAATCCTGAAGATATCATCATCATAGATGGTGTTATGACAATAGTTTTTTCAGGCATAGCCTCTCCTAAGGATTATCAAGATGCTTTGAACTCCATCATGTTTAAAGGAGACTTGGCAGGTAAACGTGGTATCTCGATTACTGTTAAAGATACCACTGGATTAGAATCTGAAGTTGCTAATGGATCCTTAGACTACGACCCAGATAATGGTTCTATCTCACTTGGTAAATTTAACTATGAAGATATTGCCGTATCCATGAAAGGCGATGATATTATCGAGGGTACGGATGATACTGATACCTTAATTTATGATCTTTTATCAGGATTCGGTAAAGGGGAAGGCGGTAAAGGTGGTCATGGTATTGATACTTGGGAAGACTTTGGTCGTGGTAATCCAGCGGATAGCAATGCAGATGTAATTCAGTTTACTGAAGACTTCTTCAATGGCTTAACATTGGATGACTTGCTCTCAGGAAACAGCGAGAAAGTTGGTCAGTTTATCTCTGTAGATTATGATGAGAAAACTGGTACAGCTACAATCTCAGTGGATAGAGATGGTTCTGGAAATACCTACGAATCAGAAGTTCTGCTTCACTTAACAAACCAAGATCGTCAAATGACTTTAGATGAGTTATTAGAAAATAATCAAATCATTATTGGCTAATACACAACTCTAGTATTTTATGACTAATAAGCATGCTGTGGGATCTACCTACAGCGTGCTTTTTTATTGCCTCTCAATTTTGAAGCATAAAAAAACCCTTGCCTAATTTGGAAAGGGTTTACTTTTCTCACAATGCTCTACAGCGATATTTTAAATATTACCGGCATTAAATCTTTCCATGAAGATCTGTGATTCATCAATGCCGTACTGCTTCAATGCTTCAGCTTGGATTAACATAAATGCATCAGGACCACAGATATAGTAATCAGCCTCTTTTGGCAACAATGCTGGCGATACTTCTGAGAGCGATAATCGTCCGATTGTATCTGGCGAAATGATCTCAGAATGATTCTGTTCACATGCTAAATATGTTTGAAGCTGTGGCAATTGTTGTTGTAGTTCTAATATTTCTTGGTTAAAAGCAAATACCAGATCATTACGGCACGCATGAATAAAGGAAACATCATTGCCGGAAGCATCTTTTGCAAGTTGATGAAGCATTGCCATCATCGGTGTAATGCCAACGCCGGCACTTATTAATACATTCGGTTTATCGCTATTTTGTAAATAGAAAATACCATTCGGCGCTGATACTTCGACGATATCGCCCACTTCTATATCACGATGTAAAACCGTTGAAACATAGCCTGCCGGCAATTCTTGTGTCGCATCTTCCCGTTTAACAGAAATTCGATAACAATCCTCTAAGCCATAATGCGATAACGTATATTGACGCGGTTGTTTACAATCTAGCTCCGGCACAAAGAGACGAATTGAAATATATTGCCCTGCTTTATATGCAACAACGGATTGTTGATCTTTCGGCTTGAGATAAAAAGAAGTAATCTCTTCACTCTCTTGTTCTTTTCTAATAACCTTAAATTCCCGCCAATTATCCCAACCATTTTCAGTTGAACGCTCGGCTAAATATCGTGCTTTTTCGCCTTCAATTAAAATATTCGCCAATTGGGTATAAGCAATATTCCAAGCTTCGATTAACTCACTTTCCATTGGCACATTCAGTACTTCGCTGATGGATGCTAATAAGTTTTCGCCAACAATTGCATACTGCTCTGGCTGAATATTCAAGCTTACATGTTTGGTAATAATCTGATTTACAGCTGAACCCAAAACAGCAAGGTTTTCAATGTTTGCGGCATATGCTAATACTGCAGATGCAAGTGCTTTAGATTGATCGCCGGTACGCTGATGCCCCATATTGAATACTTCCTTCAACTCAGGATTAAGACGTAACATTCTGTCATAGAAATAAGTCGTCAATGCTTCGCCACTTTCGCGAAGAATAGGAACGGTATCGGTAATTAATTGTACTTGCGAGGCTGTTAACATTTCATACTCCTTAAAGATATATTTAAAATGAATCTTAAAGAAAAATTACAAAAACACAAGCTTTTTACAAACAAATCTTATTTTCATAAAGCGAGATAGAATAAAAACCCTTTCTAAACAATCACTCAAGATACTCGTACTGAAAATTAATTTTCTTCATCATTACCATTACGATATTTTTTATATTCCCGTTTTATCAGTTCATAAAAAACAGCCTTAAAGAAAATTTCCAAGGCTGCTTGATAAAAAATAGCATCAATCACTTTTAGATTTTATGTATTGAATCTCATATAGAGTGATCTCATTCTTGGAAAATCTCAAATAAATACAAAGAAGGATAAAATTTATATCGATGATTATCCTCCATTCTTTTAATTTAATAATTGCTTAATAAATCACAAGATTCTTGATAACCATTTTCACAACTTTTCCTCAACCAAAATAAAGACTCTTTTAATCTATTTTCTTCTTTATATATTTCTGCTAGATGAATTTGTGCATCTATAACATTGACTCTAGCAGCTTCTAAATATAGGCTTCTAGCCTTTGTCATATCTTTTGGAACAGCTAATCCTTCCTCATAAATTAAACCTAATCCATATATAGCATCATTCCCACCCGGCATATTTCGGGCTACTTCAAATAAATCTAGAGCCTTTTTATGTTGCTCCAAATTTCTATCTAAAAGATATATAAAGCCTAAATTAATTAGTGAATGGACATCATTTTGTTCAGCACCTAACTTATACCAATAAATTGCTTTGTCTAAATTGATGGGTACACCAAGTCCTAACTCATAAAACTCAGCAAGTAATCCTTGAGCTTCAGAAAAACCTTGAAGAGCCGATAATTCATACCACTTAATTGCTTCAGGGTAGTTTTCATTTATCGAGTAAATTATGCCAACTAAATATTGATCTAAAGGATCTTTAGATTTTAAGGCTTGTTCTTCTGCCATTTTTTTAATTTCTGGCATTTGATAAAGTGATACTAGCTTTAACAATGATTCATCGTTATTTTGGCGTGCACTTTTTTCATACCAATACATTGCTCGTAGAATATCTTTAGAAACACCGTACAATCCTAACTCATATATATTCGCTAATTCTTTTTGACTAATATCGTGCCCAACACTTGCCGCCATCTTATAAGCACACATAATTTTATTGGGATTATAGTTATCCTCTTTAATATAATATTGAGCGTATTGATACGGAATTTCTGCATCCACATATTTTATTCCAATAGCAATTAAGGCCCCTTTTTCTAACAATTCTGATTCATTAAGATCTTTGTTGTTACTATTTAAAAGTTCTAAAATATCACTACAGGCTCCAAAAGAGAGTTTAAATAAAAGAATCATAAAAACTATCGTTAACCGCATATATTAATTCCCCTTTTAAGCTTCATTTTCAATTTCTCTATCTATATATACTCTTGATTCTTGATACAAAGTTAGAATACTTTGTTCCAAAAAAATAATCCTCCCATTTTCAACAGAAAAAAAGCCCTTTCTTAAAAGGGCCTTTCAACTTTTAGTTTATCAATTGGAATGCTGGTTCATCTTATATGAGAACCGACACAAAATTATACGTCTAAGTTACCTACAAGCTGTGCATTCTCTTCGATGAATTCTCTGCGAGGTTCTACTTCATCGCCCATGAGCATTGTGAATACTTCATCTGCTTTTACGGCATCTTCTACTTTCACTTGTAACAGACGGCGAGTATCAGGATCCATTGTGGTATCCCAAAGTTGCTCGGCGTTCATTTCCCCAAGACCTTTATAGCGAGAGACTTGCTGACCACGTTTTGCTTCATCGATCAACCAATCTAAACCTTGCTTAAATCCTGTGATTTCAAGTTTACGCTCTCCACGTTGAACATATGCGCCTTTCTGAATTAATGCATGAAGTTCTGCTGATAACACAGCAATCTCTTGATATTCATTAGAATTAATAAAACGTGCATCAATAATATATTGATCTTCAATATTATAACGCTCGCCGGTAATGATAATTTGCGCTGTTTCAGGATTTGCCACAACCGTATAATTCACTGAACCTTCAGAAATATCGTGCTGTAACTCTTTCTCTAAAGCTTTCGCCCAATTAGCCGAATCACCACTACCAAGTAATGCTTCAGTAATCACCGGAAGTTCTAAGAAATGATAAAGTGCTTCTTCCGGAATACGATGGCTAATACGCGCAATAATCTGCTCAACTTTCATCAGCTGTTTCGCAAGGTTTTCCATCACAATGGATGAAATTGCCGGCGCTTCAGCGCTTGGATGCATCGAGCCATTTTCAAGTGCCGTATTTAAGAAATATAACGCTAATTCATTATCATCTTTGATGTACGTTTCTTGACGGCCACGTTTTACTTTATAAAGTGGTGGCTGAGCGATGTAGATATGTCCACGTTCCACTAATTCACGCATTTGACGATAGAAGAAAGTGAGAAGAAGCGTACGAATATGCGCTCCATCCACGTCCGCATCCGTCATAATTACAATGCGATGATAACGTAATTTGTCAGGATTAAATTCATCACGACCAATGCCGCAACCTAATGCCGTAATCAATGTGCCAATCTCGGCAGATTGAATCATTCTGTCGAAACGCGCTCTTTCTACATTTAGGATTTTTCCTTTAAGCGGTAAAATCGCTTGGAATTTTCGGCTACGTCCCTGTTTTGCAGAACCGCCCGCCGAGTCTCCTTCCACAATGAAAAGTTCTGATTGCGCAGGATCTTTCTCTTGGCAATCTGCCAATTTCCCTGGTAAGCCGGCAATATCTAATGCACTTTTACGGCGGGTATTTTCTCTCGCTTTACGAGCCGCTTCCCTTGCCATTGCTGCATCGATAATTTTCGAAGTAATCGCTTTTGCATCATCTGGGCTTTCTAATAAAAACTCTTCTAAACGCTCTGCTAAAATTCCATCAACCACAGGACGAACTTCACTAGAAACCAGTTTTTCTTTCGTTTGTGATGAGAATTTTGGTCCTGGAATTTTCACAGAGATAATGGCAGTTAAGCCTTCTCTTGCATCATCGCCCGTTGTAGCAATTTTTGCTTTTTTCAGTAAACCTTCATCTTGCATATAACGGTTCAATGTTCTTGTCATTGCCGCTCTAAAGCCCGCTAAATGCGTTCCACCATCACTTTGTGGAATATTGTTCGTGTAACAAAATACGCTCTCTTGATAAGAATCTGTCCACTGAAGGGCGATTTCTACGCTGATATTATCTTTGAAGTTATCGCAGTAAAAAATCGTATCATGAATTTTATTACGGTTTTTGTTAATGAGCTCCACGTACGCTTTGATTCCGCCTTCATATTCGAAGATATCTTCACGGTCATTACGCTCATCTTTCAAAACAATACGAATGCCGGAGTTTAGGAATGCGAGTTCTCTTAAACGCTTATAAAGAATGTCATATTCGAAATCAATATTCGTGAATACTTCTTTACTTGGTTTGAAGTAGACGGTTGTTCCGTGACGATCTGTTTCGCCGATCTCTCTTAAGAGATAATCAGGCTCTCCCAGCGTATATTCCTGTTCATGGATTTTTCCATGCTTATGAATCTCAAGCTTTAACTTAGAAGAGAGCGCATTTACAACCGAAACCCCAACGCCGTGAAGTCCGCCGGAAATGGCATTATCTTCAAACTTACCGCCGGCATGAAGTACCGTCATCACAACTTGCGCGGATGAAACCCCTTCTTCAGGGTGAATATCCACAGGAATCCCGCGACCGTTATCGGTAACAGTAATAGAATTATCGACATGAATGGTCACGCTGATGTCATCGCAGTGACCTGCTAATGCTTCATCAATCGCATTATCAACCACTTCAAATACCATGTGATGAAGACCGGTGCCATCATCGGTATCTCCAATATACATTCCAGGACGTTTACGAACTGCGTCGAGCCCTCTTAAAACCTTGATGCTTGGAGATTGACTTTCAGTTGTCATTCACAATACCTCTTTATGATTCTTATAAAACTTTTTATTATTCAATAACCGCAGATTATACCATTTTTTGAGCAACTCCGTCATTAAGTTGATAATGACTCATACTGCTCTTTAAGATAGGATCTGTCAGCTCTGGAAACTCGTTCTCTTCTAAACAGGTCACAAATAGTTGAGATTTTTGTGCGATTAATTCTTCTAATAATATTATTCGTTTATCTTCATCTAATTCCGCTGTCAAATCGTCCATTAATAATATCGTGGAAGATTGATTTAATGTTTGATGTAAACGTATTTGCGATAACATTAAGGCAATGGTTGCAAGCTTCACTTGCCCACGAGAAAGATGTTGCGCCGCTATTCTGCCATTGCTTTTCAGCGAAAAATCTGCCCGATGTGGCCCTGTTCGGGTAAATGTCATCTGCCGATCTCTTGCTCTTGTTTCAGCGAGCTCTTCTCGTAATTTCCCTTCTGTAAAACCCGCTTGATACTCCAAAGTCCATGCAATATCCGTAGAAATTAAACGAGATAAGAGATCTAAGACTAACGGCGTTAATTCCGCCACAAACGATTGCCGGGAAAGATGCAAACTCTCGCCGGCATCTGCCATCTCTTCCTCTAAACTTGCTAAAACGGAATCCGGATAATGCCCTTTGAGCGCCGCATTTCTTTGAGATAATGCACGATCATAGCGTTGCCAAATCCGTAAATACGATTCGTAATTTTGAAACAGCCCCCAATCCATAAATTGCCGACGCGCTTTTGGCTCTTGCATTAAGTTCGTACCGGTATCTGGCCCTAAAAAGAGCATCGGTAAGAGTTTTGCTAAGTGCGAACGTCTTTGAACCGTTTCCCCATCTTGCCGGACTTTGACTTCCGCTTTCGTGCGTTCAAGCCCGAGTAAAGATTCAAGATCAAGCTTTGGAGAATAGAGTTTCGCGATCACACGAAAATACTCTTCGCCTTCACAAATGGCCTGATTAATACGAGAAGTGCGGAAAGATCCAACTTGAGAAAGGAAATAGAGGGATTCTAAGAGAGAGGTTTTGCCGGAAGCATTTTTTCCAACAATTAAATTAAATCGCGAGTCAAACTCAAAGTTCTGACTCGCTAAATGTCTAAATTTTTCTACCTGAAGAGATCGAATAATCACTCGAAATTAGAGTCTCATCGGCATTACAACATAACGAACATCATCGCTATCGGAGTTTTGAATCAAACAGCTCGAATTCGTTGCCGTAAAGCTTAAACGCACCATATCGTCATCTAATACTTTTAATGCTTCGATTAAATAACCCACATTAAATGCTGTTGCGAATGATTCGCCTTGGTAGTTTACTTCCACTTCTTCTTCCGCTTGCTCTTGCTCTGGGTTATTTACCTGAAGCTTTAAGAGATAATCAGATACTGTGAAGCGAATACCACGGAATTTATCTTGTGATAACACAGATGCTCGGCTCAATGCTTCGATCAACCCTTGGCGATCTGCCACAATGATTTTGTCACCTAATGGCGGAACTACACGATTATAATCGGGGAATTTACCATCAATAAGTTTCGTTGTGAAAACGATACTTCCAAGCTCTACACGAAGATGATTTTCGCTTAATTCTAAATGTAATGGCGCAGATTCATTCTCGATCAGCTTCAATAGCTCTTCTACCCCTTTTCTTGGGATAATAAGCTGTTTTTGTAAGCCTGATGATTCTGAAAGCTCTAAATAAGAAACCGATAAACGGTGACCATCTGTTGCAACCGCATTTAACTGCGTACCGTTCACATCCAGCAGTAAACCATTTAAGAAATAACGTACATCCGAAACCGCCATTGAGAACGCAACACGCTCAATCAATTTACGCAGGGCATTTTTCGGAAGCGTTAATGTTTTCTCAAATTCTAAATGATCTGATACCGGATAATCTTCCACCGATAAACAGCTCAACGTAAAACGGGATCTGCCGGCAGTGATCGTTGCTCTTAAATCCGACACTTCAATTTGCACTTCGATGCCATCTGGAAGCGCTTTTAAAATATCAAACAATTTACGTGCCGGAAACGTCACAGCGCCTTGCTCGATCGGAATGTGCGGGAATGAGCATGTTAACTCAATCTCTAAATCCGTAGTGGTTAAGGTAATTTCATCTTCACTCACTACACACTTTACATTCGCTAAAATCGGGAGCGTTTGTGTTCTATCAATCACACCGATGATCGCCTGTAGTGGCTTCATCAACTGTTCTCTTTGAATAACTAACTTCATATGTCCTCTTCTAGAATCTTATGTTTGTGAGTAATAAGTAAATATCATTATGATGGAAACTCTTTCCAACTCGGAATCACTTTTATAAGATCATATCCGTCAAAAAAATAAATTCACTGCAAAAATTATAGCACGATATTTTGAAGCTTACCACGCGTAAAAAGCACGTAGAAATGCGACATTTGAAGCATATTCCGCATCATATCAATCTCTACAAGGCTTATCCACAATCTTATTCACAGATACTGATTTCTTTGGTCAATTCTTATTAAAAGTGTATGAAGAATGAATTTCTCATCAATCACTTAATCCATATTTATAGCATTAAATGCCGTAAATATGTCAATTCCTCATGGTTTTTTATAATTCATTTTTTAAAACTAATTAAGAACTTGAATCCTAAAAAGCGTAAATCAAGCCTAAAGCTGACCTGCCCAATCTTTTAAATAGCGATCTTTCAAAGTCACATATTGCTGCGCCGAGAAGAATAAACCTTCGATCTCTTTATCCGTTAATGTCTTAATTCTTCGTGCCGGAGCGCCGACCCAAACTTCGCCTGTTTTCACGATTTTTCCTGGTGCTAAAAGTGCACCCGCGCCTAAAATACTATGTTTCTCTACCTTTGATCCATCGAGCAATGTCGCACGCATTCCAATTAATACACCTTCTTCCACCGTGCAACCATGAAGCATTGCGCCGTGACCAATCGTGGCATCTCTGCCGATAATCGTTGGAAAACCATGAGGTGGATGAGCGCCAATATTTGTGACGTGAATAATAGAGCCATCTTGGATATTCGTACGATCTCCAATCTCAATATAATTCACATCCGCACGCATAATCACGCCCGGCCAAATGGAAACATCATCGCCGAGTTTAATATCGCCGATTAATCGTGCGCTTGGATCAATCCAAGCCCGCTCACCAATCTCTGGATTTTTGCCTTCGAAACCCATAATATTATTCATTGTTCACCTTCGTTTTTATGCTACTACTATTACAGTACTGATTTGATGGATGTCACTAAACATTCAATATATGAAACATTCATTAAATCATACAGCATATTATAAGGATTTCACGATAAACCCCGAAGAACATTGAGTTGCCAACCTTTTACTGCACTCATTGATGATATGGAATAAAAATGACAAACGAGATAAAAATAAATCCACTAGCGCCACATCGAGAAGCGATCGATAAAATTGATAGTGAGATTTTAAGACTCCTAAACGAACGCGCAAAGGAAGCGAAAGCCATCGGCGATATTAAAATCGCCAGCGGAGATACAGAAATGTATCGCCCGGAGCGAGAAGCACAAGTACTTTCTAATAAGATGAAAGCTAATCCCGGGCCGATTCCTGATACCGATATTGCGCGCCTATTTCGAGAAATTATGTCGGTCTGTTTGTCATTAGAAAAACCTCTCAATATCGGTTATCTCGGCCCTGAAGGCACATTTACCGAAGAAGCGACGATTAAGCATTTTGGCGGTTCTGCGCATAGAACGCCGGTTCGCACCATTGATGAAATTTTCCATGCCGTTGAATCTGGAAAATATGATTTTGGAGTCGTGCCGATCGAAAACTCCACAGAAGGCGCCGTTAATCAAACGTTAGATTGCTTCCCATCTTCCAATGTCTATATCTGCGGAGAAACAGAGCTGAAGATTCATCAAAATTTGATGTCTCATGAAACCGATCTCAAAGCGATCAAAACGCTCTATGCACATCCGCAATCACTAGCGCAATGCCGCTCATGGATTGATGAGCATCTTCCACATGTAGAACAGATTGCAACAAATTCTAATGCCGGCGCTGCAGAAAGAGCGGCAAAAGAGAAAGGCTCAGCGGCACTTGGCGGAAAGCAAGCGGCTGAAGTTTATGATCTACCGATTTTAGAGAAAAACATCGAAGATAATCTCACGAATAGCACACGATTCCTGATTATCGGCAATAAACGTATTCCGGCAAGTGGCAATGATAAAACCACCATCCTTGTATCAGCAAATGATCGCCCGGGGTTATTACTGCATCTCATTGCGCCTCTTTCCAAATACAATATTACGATGACACGCATAGAATCTCGCCCGTCAAAAAACAGTAATTGGAGCTACGTTTTCTTCATTGATGTTCTTGGGCATTTTGAAGAGCACGGATTACAGCTTGCGCTAAAAGAGATCGAAGATGTTTCCTCGTACTTTAAAGTGCTCGGATCATATCCTATTGCGCTCTACTAACGACGCTATTAATAATATTATAAAACAGATATAAAATAGTGCCGGTAACCGCCGGCATTTCTCAATTCACCAAGGATTCGGTCACTATGCAACATACATACATTCCTAAGCACGACATCGTTTTTATTAAAAATTTAGCGCTCGATGTGATCATCGGCATTTATCCCCATGAACGCACGAATATCCAACCCATCACGCTCAATATTGAGATGGTTTGGGATAATCGCCCTGCGGCAAAAAGTGATGATATTGCCCTCACGCTCGATTATGAAAAAGTCAGTAATTACGTGAAAGATTTTGCGAAAAACTCGGCATTTCTATTAGTCGAAACCTTCACAGAAAAGCTCGCAAGACAGCTCATTGAAGAGTTTAATATTCCGGCATTAACGATTGAACTCAATAAACTCACGGCAATCGAAGATACGGAAGCAGTCGGCGTTCGCATCTACCGCGAAAAAGATCATTATATCAATGCTTCTTTAACCTAAATAGATTCAAAACAGCTCAAAAAAGCGATCAAGTCATCATAAAAAATACCGGCGTTATTAGATAACCGTCGGTATTTTTTGATAACAAACTAAAGGAGAATAATTTTGAACCAATTATATGAACATCCGGCAACAGATCCCAAATTCAAAGCTATTCGAAAAAAATTTGAAGCACCCTTACAACAATTTCATGACTTTGCTGAACAGCAATCTATTAAAGTAGGTAAGGCGCAAAAGCCAAGTGGTAAGGCTGGTTCTTATAGGCTGTACTTAATACGATATATTCTACTATACCAAGAAAAATTCAAAGAAGAAATTCATGAGCTAAATACCTTCGATACATTAAGGAAAATAAATCGTATCAATGAATTACCAGACTTCAGAACATTAAATAGGGGCGGTTTGGACGGCAAGAAAGGTCATGGTTTTTTTAGTGCTACCTTTACTTGTTTCAAGGAATTTTTAATCCACTTGGCTTCAACTTCCGAAGATCAATCTGATATTGAGTTTCAAACAAAGATTAATAATATCAAAGATATTGATGGCGAAAAGGTTTTAGCCAGTATTCTAAAAACTCCTAAACCTCGTCCTGAAAAATCAACAAAACCAAATGCATCTAATGCTTATACTAGAAACCCCATAGAAGGTCTTGCTGCGAAAATTCTAAGTGAATGGAACTGTGAATTAAATCCTTCTCACACCACTTTTATCGCAGATTCACATAATAAGCCTTTTCTTGAAGCACATCATTTGGTGCCAATGGCTTTCCAGAATAACTTCGATCACTCGTTGGATTTTACAGGAAATATTGTAGCCTTATGCCCAAACTGCCATCGCCTAATCCATCATTCTGAACCAAAGACAAAAAAAGAAGCTCTCCAAAAGCTGTACCAATTACGAAAAGAGAAACTAAATGAATTTGGCATCGAAATCGAACTTAATACTTTACTGAAATATTACAATATCCAGTAAATTAAAATTGTTGATGAAATATCAGTTTCTGCTATAAGAAACCGACACTTACAAACTTTTAACATTTGTCTTTTTGATCCCTAAACCTTTCCAAAAACCGGCATCGTATTTTAATTCTGGTGTTCCGGTAAATCCTTTTGTGATGTCGAGCTCATAACCTTCTCTCAACCTCTTATATCTTACCGAAGTAAGTGCTATTTGATCCCAATCTCCGACATACTGCAATTGCGAAAGCGTGTCCGGATAATCTCCCGTCCTTACTTTATGAAGCTCGATCAAAGCAATGGCCGTTTTAAAGTGTTGATCTCCAAATTGAGAATCCGCAGCTTTATCCAAATCACATCCATACAACATCGATACTAACACCAATATTCCAACCGCTTTCATAAGATAATGATTCATCATGATGATCCTCTTTGTTAAAAAATTAATGTATACTACATAATCATTAAATATATACAATCAAATTAACCGCAGGATTATTCCTTATTAATAAAAAATTGATGTCTTTAATGCCTTATTCATACTCATTTTTCGTTGTTTTACCTCTATCAAGAAAGATGCTTTATAACTAGCTAGAAACGGCTATAACCTTTATAAAATCTAGCTTAGATAGATTTTAACCATCGAATCTCATTCAGGAAGTCTATATAAAGCACCTAAAAATTCTTAAGGAAATTTCATGCAATCTTTTACAAAAAACCAATAAAATTTTAAAGAAGGCAGATTCAAATACGAAGCGCAACAAGTACGTTTTTGACCAAATACTCATAAGGTGTTAAATATCCTAACACCTTTCGAGGTCTATTATTTAGTAGATCTTCCACATATTGAACTGCTTGCGGATCAAGGTTATCTAAACGTTGATTTT
>NZ_JBTXLY010000015.1:0-63734 GCF_054871845.1 Ignatzschineria sp. LJL83 | reverse complement strand
CCTTTCTTCAAGGGTAAGATGTGAATAATGCGACATAATTCAACTCCGGGAAGGGATGGATAATGGAACATTGTCACATCTTACTTCCGTTTCAGATAGTTAAAAAGTGTCGCACTTCATACTTGGATCTAAGTTTTTCAAAGTAATTTTTATTGTCTGAAGTTGTAATTGTTTATGGATAATTATTTGTAATCCCCCCTAAAATAATACCTATCATATAGTTGAACTTTCTAAAATCATCTAGGAAAATTGATAGATTCACAAATTACGTCCATTTTGAGACATAATAAAGCTGACATTAAAGTGATGGATTATTATGGGACTAGCAATGAATACCAATCAAATTTGGTTGATGGATTTAATGTCGTACAGCTTACAAAATGATCAGGATTGTCACACAATCTATGTAATTGATGACTACAATCGTGAGGCTATCTATGCAAAATAATTCACCTATATTTATAAATGTAGTCTTTTATCGGATATTTAAACTAGGATATGTTGTATCATGCAGGGGTTTTTGAAAATATTCGAAAGAGTACTATTCGTAGTATATTTTTTACTGACTATATGGCTAATTTTTTATGAAAATATCAATAATAATCCCTATTTATAAAGTTGAAAAAGAAATTGAGCGATGTATAACATCCGTGTTAACACAAGATTATTCTAATATAGAGATCGTTCTTGTGAATGATTGTACGCCAGACCTCAGTTTTAAAATTGCTAAAGATTGTATTCAGTTACAGCAAGCTGAAAATAAAACCTTATTTGTTGAGCATAAGATCAACCAAGGATTATCTTGCGCTCGAAATACTGGTCTTGAAAAATGTACAGGGGATTATGTCTTTTTTTTGGATAGTGATGATGCATTGACAGATTCAAGAGTGATATCTTACTTAGTTTCTTACATTAAAAATGATCCAAGTCTAGAAGTTGTAATGGGTAATTATCAAAAAGTAGATGAGCAAGGAGTATATGAAGTAGCGCACGAAGTACGTAGATTATTTGCTAATAATGATGAAATATATGGTGCGTATACAAAAGGACTAATAAGAATTCTAGCTTGTAGTAAGTTGATAAAAAAAGAGTTTTTGATCAGGAATAGGCTTTTTTTTAAGGAAGGAATTTATCATGAGGATGAATTATGGTCTTTTGAGTTATTTAGAGTCTTGACAAGTATTTATGTTTCTCCTCGAATTATATATGACTATTATAAAAGAAAAGATTCAATTACATCACATTTGAAAGAAAAAAATATAGAAGATTGGATTACAGTTATTACTGAGATGTCCAATATTTTACTTGAGCAACCTAAATATTATAAAAAAGAAACAATATGGGTTATTGAGAGACATCGTCGTGAGGCTTTAAAAAAAATATTTTATTTCACAGATAGAAAATGGATGATTATACAAATTCAAAGACTTCAAATTATAACAATGCCCTTTACTTATAAAAAAAGGGTAGTTAAACAAAAATTATTGATGATGTTTCCCTCAATATTTATATATGGGTATTTGAAGTTTAAATATAAAAAATACCGCAAGCATTAGTATTTTTGAGATCAAGGATGTATGAAAATAAGAATAATAGAAAGTGAGAAAGATTCTTTCACTAATAATTTGCCTATAATTTGCGCTGTATGGATAGGTTCAGAGTTGGGTGCGATTGCTCGCTGTTGTTTGCGTTCTTTTGTAATGAGAGGGCACACGGTTCACTTGTATGCATATGGGAAAGTTGTTGATTTACCAGAAGGTGTTGTCTTACAAGATGCAAATAAGGTAGTTCTGAAAGAAAAAATTATTAAGCATAGACAGAGTGGAAGTTATGCTCTTTTTTCTGATCTGTTTCGTTATAAGCTTTTACAAAAAATAAAAACTAATATAGTTTACGTTGATTGTGATGTTTATTGTTTAAAGCCACTAAAAATGACTGAGTCAGGTTATGCTTTGGCTTATGAAGATGATAATTATATTAATGGGGCAGTATTAGCATTGCCTTCAGATTCAAATTTATTACATTCATTATTGGAAGCTGCTGAAAATCCTTTATTTATCCCACCTTGGTTCAGTCGAAAAGAGAAAAGACGTTTAAGGATAAAAAAGAGATTCGGATTTGGTCGAAAACTAGAGGATATGCCGTGGGGAGTCATTGGGCCAAGAGCTATTACTCATTATGTGAAGAATTTAGGCATCGAAAAGTATATACAACCTGCAGATATTTATTATCCGGTTCATTATACGAAGGTTAAAGGATACTTATTAGATCCTGATTTACAAGTTGAAGATGTAATTACAAATCGAACACAATGTTTTCATTTATATAATGAAATGTTGCGGAAAGTAGATTTAAGACATATTTCTCCGACAAGTATTTTATATAAAATGCTTCAAAATGAAATTTAAAGGATGCTATGAAAATAAAAATAGGATTAATTATAGATGAGTTTTTTGGTGGAGCAGGAACTCAATATGGGGGATATGGAAAGCTAGCCCGAGATTATATCTGTAAATATTTACAAGGGTATCATGGCGGTGTAGAGATTGAGATAGATGTGTTACTAGGAATTGGAAAGAGTAAAGTTTTAACTGAAAAATATAGTGAAGATGGAATTAAACTTTATAAGTTACCCCGAGAGAAATTCTTTGCCTGGTGGTTTTTGAAACGTAAAAAATATGATTTTTATTTATCTATAGAGCTAACTTACAGTAAGATTATGGAGTTAGAAAGAAAAGGAAATAAAAAACTACTCTTATGGATACAAGACCCTAGACCAATGTATGAATGGGATGAAATTAATACTGTTAAGTTATTTCCGGAGCCGTCATATTATAATCAAAAAGTCTATAATGAAGTGCATTTATGGAATAGTTTAGATAGAGTGAAATTTTTAACACAAGCCAATGATCTGACTAGAAAAGCAATTGATTTATATCAGCTACCAAAAGATATTGTCGTAGATTATATACCTAATCCTATAGATATAGATTATGATTTTGATGTGAAAACTTATCCTAAAAAAAATCAGATTATTTTTTTAGGAAGGATAGATTCCGTTAAACGGGGATGGCTATTTTGTGAGATTGCAAAGAAGATGCCTGAATATGAATTTTATGTATTGGGAAAATTTCAGCAAAAAAAAGCACGTATGTCTGAAATTTTAAAGCCCTATATGGAACTACCTAACTTACATTTCGTAGGGCATGTGGGTGGTGAAGAAAAAAATCAGTTGATCAAGGACTCAAAAATTTTGATCAATACAAGTATTCATGAAGCATTACCCGTATCTTTTTTAGAAGCATTATCTTATGGTACTTTATTAGTTAGTAACCGAAATCCAGATGGTTTAACTTCGAAATTTGGCATTTGGGTTGGGGAAGTATTAGGGGATGGTTTTGATAAAGTTCCTTTATATGTTGAAGCTGTAAGAGAGTTAATATTAAAAGAAGATTTGAGAATGGATTTATCTATAAAGGCTATTGAATATGTAAAACAGCAACATAGTGTTGAATTATTTAGAGATAACATGGTTAAGCATTTTGTACAGATGATGGAAAACAAAGATAATATGAATTAAATAGATTTATTCTGAGGTTGTTAACTTATTGTTTTATTTAGATCAATAGCTTTTAAAGCCCATTCAATATGCTCTTTAAGTACTTCATCATCCATTTGTAGCTTTTCTTGAAGGGCTTGAATATTTGCTTCTGAATAGGGAGCATTCCCAATTCCAATAGCGATATTTCTAAGCCATCTATTGTAGCCTAATCTTCGAATAGGGGAACCTTCTGTTTTCTTTAGAAATTTTTCTTCTGTCCAATTAAAAAGTTCTAAAAGTGTAGAAGAATCCAGTTTATGTCGTGGGAAAAAATCTTTTGTCGTGAGATCTACAGCAAAGCGATTCCATGGGCAGACTATTTGGCAATCATCACAGCCGAAAATACGGTTGCCGATGGCTTCTCGGTATTCGATCGGAATGGCGCCGAAATGCTCAATGGTTAAGTAGGAGATACATTTTCTAGCATCAATTTTAAAGGGTGAAACGATCGCATCAGTTGGGCAGGCTTTGATGCATCTTGTGCATTGTCCGCAGTGGTTGGTGATTGGTTCGCTTGGGATATGAATCCGTTTAGAAAGCAGAAGTTCGCCCAAAAAGAAGAAAGAGCCTTTTTTCGGGTGAATGATCATGGTATTTTTGCCAAAAAACCCAAGCCCTGATTTTTGACTAAAGGCGCGTTCTAGTACCGGTGCACTATCCACAAATGCACGGAACTCTAAATCAGGAATTTCACTTTGAAGCCATTTTCCAAGGTTGGTGAGCATATTGCGTAGAACCTTGTGATAATCTCGTCCTAATGCATATTCTGCAACATAAGCATGGTTTGGATCTTCTAATCTCGCTTTGGCATCAATCTCGGGATTATAGTAATGCAGTTGCGCCGTGAGCATGGAAACCGTTCCCGGCACGAGTTGATCGGGATGATAGCGTTTTTCCCCATGTTTATACATATAATCTAAATCGCCGTGAAAACCTTCGCCGAGCCATTCGATGAAGTAATCTCGATTTTTCTCAGGATCAATATCCGCGCTAGAAAGCTCATTAATGCCGAACTCTTCGGCTTTCGCTTTTAAGCGTGCAATAAATTCGGGAGAGTTGAAATCAGTAGCCATAGATTAAGCGCATTATGTATCAGGTGAAATATAAGATGAGAATGAGGGTTGAAGATGGAAAGGTTTAATTTTACCATGTGAGCCAGAAAGCTGAGATCTATTTAGTGAAGATTCGTACGCAAAAATGGATGAATTGCGGTATTTTAGTATCGTGAGAAGTATCATTGCCGGTGAGATGAGTTTCGATAAGGACATAAAATGACACAAAAGAATTTGAAAATTTTAGTAACAGGCGGCGCTGGATATATCGGCTCGCATACTTGCATTGAGTTATTAGCCGCAGGTTTAGATGTGATTGTATTGGATAATCTGTCTAATAGTTCTGTGACGTCGCTAGAAAGAGTGGAGCAAATTTCCGGTAAAAAGTTGCAGTTTATCGAAGGAGATATTCGCGATATAGCGTTATTGGATCGGATTTTTTCAGAGCATAAAATTGATGCAGTCATTCATTTTGCTGGCTTGAAAGCGGTGGGAGAGAGTCAGGAAATTCCGTTAGTCTATTTTGATAATAATATTGCCGGCTCTATTGCATTAATGACGGCGATGAAAAAGGCGAATGTGAGAACGATGATCTTCAGCTCTTCGGCAACGGTTTATGGAGAAGAGAATGAATCGCCATTAACAGAAGATATGCCCACCGGCACGCCTTCCAATAATTATGGTTACACGAAACTCATCGTAGAGCAGTTATTGGAAAAAGAAGCAGTAGCAGATGAGAATTGGTCAATTGCGTTACTGCGTTATTTTAATCCTGTGGGTGCGCATGAAAGTGGTTTGATTGGCGAAGATCCGCAAGGCATTCCGAATAATCTCATGCCGTATATTACGCAAGTTGCCGTAGGAAAACGAGAAAAACTTTCCATTTACGGCAATGATTACGATACAAAAGATGGTACCGGCATTCGCGATTATATTCATGTGGTAGATTTGGCAAAAGCACATCTTTTGGCGTTACAAAATCGTTTAACTGAAAATGGTTGCCGAGCTTGGAATATCGGTACCGGCAATGGATATTCTGTATTAGAGATTAAAAATGGTTTTGAAGCCATCAATCAAATTGAGATTCCTTTTATTATTGCGCCCAGAAGAGCCGGCGATCTTGCGACGGCCTTTGCCGATAATAAACGTGCCGTTGAGGAACTTGGTTGGAAGCCACAATATGAGTTAGCCGAAATGCTTAGAGATAGCTGGAATTGGCAAGTAAAAAATCCGCAAGGATATGCAGATAAATAGAATCAAAAATAGTAGAAATAAAAGTTACAAGATCAACAAATGGTTAAAGCAGAAATAGACAACCTATTTCTGCTTTTTTATATCTATTTCTTTATTGATGCTTATAAGAGGCTGATTTTGAGGTTTTAGACTTCGGCTTCGAGCTGTAGCTTTTCTTCATACTTTCGCTTTAACGCATCTAATACATAAGGATGTACAATGGCGCTCACATCTCCGCCGAGCATCGAAGCTTCTCGTACCATGGTAGAAGATACAAACGAGTATTTTTCACTTGGCGTGAGGAAGATGGTCTCTACTTTAGAATTCAGGTGACGATTTAAACTTGCCATCTGAAACTCATATTCAAAGTCAGAAACAGCGCGTAATCCTCGCACAAGCACATGGCTTCCAATGGTATCCATATAGTTGGCAAGAAGATCATTAAAACCCACAACTTCAATATTCTCATGGCCTTCAAAGATTCTCTGCGCCATATCCAAGCGTTCTTCATAAGTGAATAATGGCTTTTTCTTTGGACCTGAAATTTTCGCAACCGCCACAATGAGCTTTGGAAAAATTCGAGCTGCACGAATGATAATATCTGAATGACCATTGGTAATCGGATCAAATGTACCGGGATAAACTGCGGTTGATTCACTCATAACTCTGCCTTTTGGATGATATTTTTTAATTATTAATATTTAGGCTCTGATTTTACTTGATCTGATTTTAAAATCGAGTTTCTGAATACGAATTTCTTGAATTAAATGAGTATGAAAATTGATAAAGAAGATGACTTTAGTTTGATGAACAGGTATTTAGATTGTTTCTGAAAAATAAAATGCCGTAATGAGTCTGTTTACGGCATTTTATTTTTATTGAATTCTATTTGTAAGGTTAGTTGAAGGCTGATGACTTAAACCACCACACAATCCCACATGGATTCTTTTTCTGCCATATCCCAGAACATGTATTCGAAGTAGCTTGTTTTCACGAAGATCTCTTCCATCTCTTTAAGTTTGCGCTCCGGCATTCCTTCTGCGAGGCGGTTTACGAGGTTAATACAGGTTTCTGCAAGCTTTGAAAATTCATCGCCGGAATAGGTTTGAACCCACGGGCCGTAGAATTCGTGTTCGAGTGCGCCTTCCCATTTTGCGAGAATTTTCCCGATGAAGTTGTAGCTCCATGCACAGGCGAGAACGGCAACTGCTGTGTTTTCAACGCCACCTTTATAGGCTTCTTGAAGCATGTAGCTTGTGTAAGCTGTCATGGTTGCGGATGGCGCGGTGTTTTCTAAATCTTCTGCAGAAATCCCGAATTTTTCGGCATACGCACGGTGAAGATCCATTTCAAAATTCATCGTGCCGGAGAGAAGGTTCGCAAACAGCGTCATCGTTTCTAAATCATCAGATTTAGCAGCGCCAATGGCGAAAAGGCGAGAGTATTCGATCAAGTAAACATAATCTTGGCGCATATAATGGCGGAATTTATCATGATCTAATTCGCCGGTACCGATCCCTTTTACAAAAGGATGTTCTAAATAAGCATTCCAAACTGGCTCAACACGTTTAAAGAGGCGATCACAAAATGTTTGAGTCATAATCAATGTTTCTCCTGAAAGATATAAATGATGATCGTGAAAGGAAATGCGATGTAGCTTTACAGCGAATGTGTTGAAAGCTTCAGATCCATTTCAACGATCAAGGATAAAATCTCAAAATGCCAAAAGAATGGGAATGCCGAGCGGTCATCTCGCATTCTCTTAAGGCGAAAGGAACATCAATATCACGGGAGTTTTAAGCAGTCAAATAGCAGGTAAGGGCTTAAAAGTGTTAGAATTAATGCTGGAAATAGATCGTATTTCGTTATGTCATTCAAGATCAAGCGGTTACTTTACGGCGCACCTTGAAGACCTTTACGTAAAGATTGAGAACATTGATGGAAATTATGGCAATAGATAGAGATAAAACTTTAAATCGTAAAACGTTACAATATCATCCGGAGTTATATCCTGAGCATGCGTTTTTGCATCATGAAATTGCGCGTAGAATGGTGGATTATTTAGATGAAACCTTAACGCCGAAGCATATTTTAGTGGATGGCGCATTTGATCACTATTTATCTGAGTTGCTCCAAGCCCGTTTTCCGGAAGCAATCATTGCCGAGAATATTGAATCATTGACGGATGCAACGGCACGTTTTGATCTCATTATCAGTAATCTTTATCTGCAAGATGTTTGGGAATTTGAAGAGCGAGTGCGAGATTATCAAGTGCGATTAAATGCGCACGGTAAGCTCTTCTTCACAACTATTGGCACCGGTAGTTTTCCAGATGTGAGTTACCCTGGTGGTCCTGTTATGAATGAATACCCTGATATCGAAGATATTGGTGATTATCTTCATGCACTTGGTTTCAAGAATTCCGTGCTCTTTATTGAAAAAATTAATCTTACCTACGAAAAGCTCGATACCTTATTGAAAGATGCTCGGATTGTTGCCGGCAAGCCATTTTCATCGTTTAAAGGTCTGCGTACTTACCAATGGTTAGAAGAGTGGCGAGCATATGCAGAGAAGCTGAAGAATAGCGATAATCTCTATGATATTGGTTTTGATATTATTTACGCCGAAGGTTCACTTTCTGAGATTAAGAACTTGCAAGGTATGAATAATGAAGTGTTTGTGGATATTACGAATTTGAGTACGAAGCCAAAAAGTGATTCTTAGAAATCTAGAACAAACTCGTCAATCTTGAAGAATTCAGGTAAAATAGCACCAATTTAGTTCTATATTGAAATTCTATCGGTTTATTGCAGTATTCATCACGAAACAGTCAAGCGATAGAATGCAAGAGAAGGGAGAAACAGAATGTTTACAGTGACAGAAGCGGCACAAAAACAGTTAGTGAAAAACTTGGCAGATAGTTCAGCAGAAGCGATTAAAATCGCATTACAAAAGTCAGGTTGTTCTGGGTATAAATACTATATCGACTTTTGCGAAACCGTAGATGATAGCGTGGTTGTGTTAGAAGAAACGCCGGTAAAAATCGTGGCTGAAGCAGATATCCTGCCATATTTAGAGAGTTTGACGTTGGATTATATTCAAGATGGGATTAATCGCATGTTCAAATTCCAAAATCCAGAAGCGAAAGCGGAATGTGGTTGTGGCGAAAGCTTCATGTTCTAAGAATATCTTAGAATAGATGCTTGAAAGCAGAGATCACAAACATATCATTCATGAATCAGAATGAAAAAAGTTGTACAGTAAAAATAAGTGTTGCAGGTTTGCAGCACTTATTGTCGTTTTAAGTCAGGAATAATAGGTTCACAAGGAGAATATTATGAGTGGAATTGCCGGTGTTTTGAAATTGAATCAAACTGCAGTTGATGAATCATTACTTCAGAAAATGTCTGAACCTATTGTGAAACGTGGTCCTGATGGCACCTCTTTTTTCCGCCATAAAATGGTGGGTTTAGTTCATACAAAACTGCAAGCGGTAAGCAATGGTGATGAGCCATTTCGTGATGAAACGTTCGGCATTGTGGTTGCGACAAATGGCACGGTGTATAACCAAGATCAGCTTCGAGAAGAGCTTCGTGAACATGGTTACCAGTTCTATACAGAAAGCCAAGGCGAAGTATTAACGAAAGCGTATCATTGTTGGGGTAATCAATTCGTGGAAAAACTCGATGGTTCTTATGCTATTGCCCTGTGGAATGATGAAACAGAAGAGCTTCTTTTAGTGCGAGATCGCTTTGGTAAAAAGCCGCTCTATTACAGTTTTGGTAAAAATCAGGATGCCTTTTATTTTGGCTCGAATACGCAGAGTATTCTGCAAAGTAAGGATGTTGATACTTCTATTGATCCTGAAGCGCTTCATTTTATGTATTCGCTTCACGCCGTTGTACCGGCACCGCTCACGATTCTAAAAGGAATTCGTAAAGTAGAACCGGGCAGTTATATGGTTGTGAAAACAAATGGTATTGCCACAGAAATGCCATATTGGGAGCTTTCGGCAACGAGAGATTATCCAGATTACGATTATGAAACGTGGAAAGAGATCATTGAAAGCTCACTGAAATCCGCCATTAAAAAAGAGATGGGCTTTGCCAATGAGAAAGTCGGCGTACTTCTTTCCGGCGGATTAGATTCCACGTTGATTACGGCGCTAGCGGTGGAAGAGGGTTTCAAAGATGTGCAAACTTTCTCGGTAGGATTTGAAGATCAGCCGGAAGAGAAAGGTTCAGAGTTTTTCTATTCTGATCAGTTTGTAGATAAGTATCAAACGGATCATTTTAAGTTTGAAGTGCCCAATAGCGAAGCGCTCAGCCGTTTACCGGAAGCAATTCGTAATATGAGCGAGCCACTTTTCGGGCAAGATGCCATTGGTTTCTATCTTTTATCTGAAAAAGTGAAATCGGTGACTTCTGTGGTTCAAAGCGGACAAGGCGCCGATGAAGTATTTGCCGGCTATTTTTGGTATCCAAAAATGGTGGAGAGCACCGAGCTTGATCCATTAAAACGCTTCTCACAATTCTATTTTGATAGAAGCCATGAAGAGTGGCTTCAAGCCTTCCAAACGCAATATCATACAAGTGATATTGCCGGCGATTTTATCCGAGATCATTTAACGAAAAGTGGCGCAACGACCTTTTTAGATCGCGTGCTTCGTTTAGATGCCACAAGACTTGTCGTAGATGATCCTGTAAAACGTGTGGATAACATGACAATGGCGCACGGCTTAGAAGCGAGAATGCCATTTATGGATCAGCGATTAGTGGAGCTTGCCATGGCAATGCCACCGGAATATAAGCTGATGCATGATGGGAAAGGTATCTTAAAAGATATTGCGCGTGGTAGAGTGCCGGATTCCATTATTGATCGCCCGAAAGCCTATTTCCCAATGCCGGCATTGAAATATGTGCGTGGGGAATTTTTGGAGATGATGCGTGATACGTTAACGAGCCAAAAAGCGAAATCTCGTGGGATTTTCAATGAAGCATATATTCAAGATTTGCTCGATCATCCGGAAGCGGCGAGTAGCTTTACCAATATTCAAGGCTCAAAATTGTGGCACGCAACATTGCTTGAACTCTGGTTAGAGTCAGTGGATTTGTAGATTGGAAGTAAGGAAAGCAAGGGAAGATCGAAGATGAACAACAGCTCTTTTATGGCTAGCGTTATAAAATGATGGATGGATGATTCGAAAATGGATCATTCATGGATGATTCAATAAGGTGCTATGAAAGGGCTTTAGTATTTTTTCGTGAGAGCTGTTGTTAGAGCTATTAATAATTTTTAAAACGATTAGCGCAATGAATTATGCGGATGATGTTTAATGTGCAGATAGACTTTGAATTTTTTTCTGTAATGATGAAAGAATTTCAATGGCTGTGTGAGCATCTTCTTTATGTACGAAAATAGAACGACTATAAGCAGATTGTATAGGACGAAGGGGAATGCCGGCTTTCGCAAGTGCACTTGAGATGATGGCGACTAACCCAGTACAATCGACTAGGTGCGGTGCATTGAGATTAATCATGCTATATTCTTGATCATATTCAAGGAAGTTATTATCTGCTTCTTCTTTACGAAGAATAAGAGTGATGCCTGCTTTTTCTTTATAAAAAGCGACAGGATCATAACCTAATACTTTCAACAGCGATTGGTTTGCGACAGCTACGTAAACATATGTATGCGCCGAAAGTACAGGATCAATATTTTGTAAAACTTCTTGAAGATCAGAAGATTTAGTCATAGATACTTATCCTTATAATAATGTTGTGTAAACTTTTGATGGCTAATATATCATTGAATGAAGCGAAAATCATAGCGTTGTGCCAAATTATAGACATATAAATTCCACAAAAAATAGATTTTGTGATTTTTGACAATGTTTTATCGAAGATAGAGGCGTATTTTTCAATACGATAATAGAATGACGGATTCACACAATAAAAATTGCGAGAGCGTTCATGTGGGACGTGTTTTTGATGCGGATCATTTTCTGAAAAATGCGCCCATCATGCCGGGAATCTATATGATGAAAGATTCTCAGGGCGAAGTGATTTATGTGGGAAAAGCGAAAAATCTTAAAAATCGCCTCACAAGTTATTTTAAAACCAAGCAACTACCGCCGAAAACGCAAGCATTAGTTGCCAATATCGCTTCGATTGAAACGACGATTACGGCAACAGAGCGAGATGCGTTAGTGCTTGAGAGTAATCTTATTAAAGAATATCGCCCTCGTTATAACGTTCGCCTCATTGATGATAAAAGTTATCCCTATATCTATGTATCTGATCATCCCTTTCCACGCTTTAGTTTCTATCGAGGGGCGAGAAAACGCCGAGGAAAGATGTTTGGTCCATTTCCATCCTCGGGCGCTGTGAAAGAAACGCTGAATCTCATGAAGAAAGTGTTTCGAATTCGAGAATGTGACGATACGTTTTTTAGCCATCGCACAAGACCTTGTTTGCAATATCAAATTCATCGTTGTAGCGGTCCTTGCGTTGATAAAATCACGCGCCAAGATTATCTTGAAACTGTTGAAGAAGCGATGCTTTTTCTGAAAGGCGATTCGCAAAAGCTAGTGGATATTCTCATTCAGAAAATGACGCTGTTTAGTCAAGATCTCCAATTTGAAAAAGCCGGCGAAATACGGGATCAGATTCAATATATTCGGGAGATTCAAGGCTCAAATCGCATGGAAGAGAATCGAGATTCCTTCGATATTCATGCGCTCTTTAGCTCAGCGGAGATTGTGAATGTGGAAGTGATGACGGTTCGAGATGGCAGGGTTTTAGGAACGCGTGCGTATTTCCCAAAAGTGCCGAAAGACACGACAGAAGAAGAGATTATGAGTGCGTTTGTCACGCAATATTATGAAGGCGAACATCGTCAAGCGCCGAAAAATATCATTTTGAATGTGGAATTGCCGGAAGAGGAACACACATGGCTTTCGCTCGGTTTGGCGGAAGCCGTTGGTTATCACGTTCAAATTCAATATCCGAAAAATATTCGTGGCAGAAAACGGCAGTTACTAGGAATGGTAGAGCAAAATGCGGCGCACTCTGTCGGCATTAAGCTTGCGAGCCGAACGCAAATTGAAGATCGACTGTTTGCGCTTCATGAGCTTTTAGGTTTGGAGAAAGCCATTGGCCGTATTGAGTGTTTTGATATTTCCCATAGCTTTGGCGAACGAACCGTTGCATCGAATGTGGTATATACGCCGGAAGGATTTACGAAGAAGCATTATCGCCGGTTTAATATTGAAAATGTCACTGCCGGCGATGATTATGAAGCGATGCGCCAAGCGCTCACTCGTCGGTTTAGATTGAAATCAAAAGGGGAAGCGGGAGAAACTCATTCATCGATTGATGCGGCAGCGGATTC
This sequence comes from Ignatzschineria sp. LJL83, assembly GCF_054871845.1. NCBI lineage: Bacteria > Pseudomonadati > Pseudomonadota > Gammaproteobacteria > Cardiobacteriales > Ignatzschineriaceae > Ignatzschineria > Ignatzschineria sp. LJL83. Next base: position 50,456 of record NZ_JBTXLY010000015.1, on the reverse strand, counting down.
AGCAGATTTAGCCGATTTAGAAAATGCCGAAATGCCGAAAGATGCTCGGGAATTGCCGGATATTCTGCTCATTGATGGCGGAAAAGGGCAGTTACAAGTGGCGATTGAAGTGTTGGATTCGTTAGATTTGCAAGATCTCTTTTTGATGAGTATTTCAGAAGGCGAAGGAAAGGTTCGTGGCAAAGATATTATTTGGCTTCGGGATAAAGAAGCTTTGCCGATAGATTCAAGCTCGCCGGCATTTCATTTGCTTGCGCAAATTCGAGATGAAGCGCACCGATTTGCCATTGAAGGTCATCGTACAAGACGAGATAAAATGCGCCGTCGCTCCGTATTAGAAGATATTCCCGGCATTGGTGAAACTCGAAGAACGGCGCTGTTAACCCATTTCGGAGGATTAGAATCTCTGAAAAACGCTTCAGTAGAAGATATTGCCAAAGTTCCCGGCATTAGCCAAAAACTTGCCGAAGTTGTGTATCAAGGGCTTCGAGAGATCGGTTAGATTTTCAGATGCGCTTTTGATATTTACGGAGATTGTGCGCATAGTTTTTTTAAAGAAAAAAGCTTCGGCAGAATTAAGAGCTGATTCGTGGCGGGAGAGAATTTCTGCATTCTTATCACAATCCCGCGCCCGCGAAATACGGAATTCGAGCTTTAGAAAGGAATCGTTATATTGAAGTCTTTTGAATGCTGGGAAGAATGGGCTTTACCAATTGCGGGCGAGAGTTCGTAAAAACACGAAAACATTCCCTCCCGCCGTGAGTGAGCTTTAAAAAATCATTTCAGCAAAATAGGGATTTAAAATCTAAGGCGAATCGATATTGCTGGCACGCGATTTTTAAAAGAGTGCAAGCATTCGACCCAGCCATGAAGCAGCCTTTAGAAGAACAAGAATCTCCATATTCCCATCAAGTTTAAAAAACATCTCAAGCCGATGATTAAATAACAAGATCATAGGACTTTAAGGTAAAATGCCGGCAATATTTATCTATCGTTCAATTACAAGGAGTTTCGAGAGTGCAAATCTTGAATCGTTTTCGTTTTCAAAAAGATGAGCTCAATATGCTCTTCGCATTATCGCTTCCAATCCTCATTACACAGTGGTTTTTAGTGGGAATGGGCGTTGTGGATATTGCGATTACGGGACACTTTAACGATGACGTGCAAGCATCTGTTGGGCTTGGCGTGATGATTTGGAATCCACTTTTACTCTGCAGTACCGGCGTTTTAATGAGCGTTGCCATTTTTAGTGCCCATGAATTTGGAAGCGGTCGCAGTCAAGATGTTGCGAAAATTTGGCATAACGGCGTATTGATCTCCTTTGAGTTAATGCTTCTTGTGATGCTGATTATGAATTTTTCTGCCGAATATCTCTTACGATTTTTACGAGTAGAAGAATCATTGATTCCGGGATCGGTCTCCTATTTACGAGCATTAAGCGTTGGCGTGCCGGCAATTTTGCTCTTTAATAGCTTGCGAGCGGTTTGTGAAGGCGTTGCAAGACCTGTGCCGATTACGATTGTGTGCGGCGTTGGATTTGTTGTGAATGCAATTTTAAACTACGTCTTGGTAAACGGTTATGAACCGATTGGTTTGCCGAGCTACGGCATTGTGGGTTCTGGGCTTGGAACGGGATTAACGTTTTGGGTCATGCTGATTTTATTAGGATTATTTACCTATGTTGATCCAAGACTTCGAAGCTTGAAGCTCATTTGTCCTGTGACAAAGCCGGACCATCGATTGACGGAGATGATCAAAGTCGGTTTACCAAGTGGCGCAACATTATTTGCGGAAGTGGCGATTTTTTCCGCTGCCGGCTTAATTTTAGGGCAGTTTGGCGCAGTGGTTGTGGCAAGCCATCAGATTTCGCTCGCAATTACTTCCATGACATTTATGATTCCGTTAAGTGTGGCGATGGCGCTCACGGCAATGACGGGGCAAGGCATGGGCAGGAAGGATTATGCGAGCGTGCTTCGTATCAGCTATATGGGAAGAATGGTGGCGTTAGGATTAATGGTCATTACCAGTTTACTGCTCTTTTTCGCGCGTTTTCATATTCCGCAACTCTTCAATGAAAATCCGGAAATCATTCATATGAGCGCCGGCTTAATTATCTATTCAATTTTATTCCAATTGCCGGACGGCTTGCAGATTTCGGCCAATGGTATCTTGCGCGGGATGAAAGATACAACCGTGCCGATGTGCTTAGGAATCGCTTCCTATTGGCTCATCGCTTTTCCACTCTGCTACTATTTAGGGGTTGTGAAAGGCATGGAAGCTGCCGGCGTTTGGATCGGTTTAATCGTAGGTTTAACCTTTGCGGCCATCTTCCTAAATATTCGATTAGCGATTTTATCTCGAAGATTACCCAAAGTGAGCGAAGCGGTATAGAATTTACAAATAATGATGTATTCGTGATATCAGAATCAATCGGAGAATCGATCGACGATCTCAGAAGCGTTTAAGCCATAAAATCACTCGAAGTAAACATTGAAGTAAAGAAGAGAGTCAAAGATGAGTCAAGAAGCCCAGCAAATTTTAAATAACGAAGAAGAAACAGCACTATTTGCAAGAACGTTGGCAAAGTGGATTCAAAAGCAGAATCTAACCGATTGTAAAATCTATTTAGAAGGAAACTTGGGTGCCGGAAAAACGACATTTTCTCGCTATTTTATCCAAGCTTTCGGCGTCAAAGGCGCCATTAAAAGCCCAACATATACGTTGATTGAACCTTATGAATTGGAAGATCTCACGATTTTGCACGCCGATTTGTATCGTTTAGCATCGCCGATTGAGCTCTTTGATTTAGGATTGCTAGAAGAAGATGGCATTTGGCTTATCGAATGGCCAGAAAAAGGTGCAGGCGTTCTACCGAAAGCAGATTTAGGCTTAAAGCTCAATCGTGAAGGAGAAACCTTAACGCTGAATGTGACGGCGTTTAATGAGAAAGCAGAAGCACTTCTGAAAGATGTAATGAGTGATTGTTGATCCGCCTTATTGTTGTAAATGTTCTTATTAAAGGTCACTCACGGCGGGAGGAAATTCGTGCATGCTTTTCACAATTGCTCGCCCGCAGTTAGACGATCTTTGAGCTTGAAAGGTTAGTGAAATGGACTTCCTTGATTTAGGAAAAGGAATCAACAGGATTTTTCATCGCTGAAGAATGAGAATATTTTAATTCATTCATTTTGAAAAAAGAGGTTTCCTAACTGCGGGCGCGTGATTTTGAAAGATGTGCAAGTATTCTTCCCGCCATGAATCAGCCCGATATATTCAGTAATGGATCATCGATCAGTTGTTCATAGAAATAATTTTTCCGAGAACAGAGAGTGATTCTGTTGAGAGCAACGTGAATGAAATCCCATTGCGGGCGCATGATTTATAAAGACATGCAAGCATTCGCTCCCGCTACAAATCAGCTTGAGATATTTCGAATCCCAAACAGGGCTTTAAACAACTTGATAGAAAATTGACTTTGATAAGGTTTTTGTAAAGACAAAAGTGCTCGAATAATGCCGTAACAATGCGAGTTTTTAGCGAGATGAAAGAAGTTTTCAAGCTTTCTGTTTACAAGGTTAATTTATTTCGCTAGCAATGCTAGAATAGATACCATTCAAATCTGTTCTAGCGAGGATATAACCTTATGAAAGTCACAAAAGAGATGATCGAAGATATTATTAAACAGCAGAAGGACCATTTTTTAGGAGTGGATCTTATTTCTGCAGGATGTGTAAAATCAGTAGAAGTCCGCGAAGGTTCATCGCCGCAGATTCAGGTTGATATCGTATTAGGATTCTATGCAAAAGCGCATAGCGTTCATATCAAAGAGAGCTTAGAAGCTTTGATTGCCGAGAAAACAGGGCAAAATGCTCTAGTGAATGTCAGCACGAAAGTGGTTGCGCATAAAGTGCAAGGTCAATTGCATGCATTGCCAAATGTGAAAAACATTATTGCCGTAGCTTCTGGGAAAGGCGGTGTTGGTAAATCTACAACTTCCGTAAACTTAGCTCTTTCTTTAATGAATGAAGGGGCGAAAGTAGGGATTTTGGATGCCGATATTTACGGACCAAGTTTACCAACGATGCTCAATAGCCATGAAAAACCAAAATCTATTGATGGGAAATCAATGGAACCTGTGGAAGCTCAAGGCTTACAAACAAACTCTATCGGTTACTTAATTGCCGATCGTGATGCCGCAATTTGGCGTGCGCCAATGGCAGTTTCAGCACTTGCACAGATGCTCAAAGAAACCAATTGGAAAGATCTTGATTATCTCATTGTGGATATGCCACCGGGAACAGGCGATATTCAGCTCACGCTTGCACAACAAGTACCGGTTGCCGGCAGTGTGATTGTGACAACGCCACAAGATATTGCGCTGTTAGATGCGCGTAAAGGGATTACGATGTTTGAGAAAGTCGGCATTCCGATTCTCGGCATTGTGGAAAATATGAGTTATCACATCTGTTCTAATTGCGGTCATGAAGAAGCGATTTTCGGAACAGATGGCGGAAAAGAGCTTGCAGAGAAAGAAGATATTACACTTCTTGGTCGTATGCCATTAAACCGTAAGATTCGTGAAGAGCTTGATAACGGGCAACCAACGGCAACGACCGGTGATGATCTTGCGAAACTTTATCAAGAGATTGCCATTAAAACGGCAGCGATTCTATCGCTTCGTGAACGTGATCGCATGGCAGGTTTTCCAAAGGTTGTTGTACAACAATCTCAAGGAAAAGAGCTCAAGTAATTCATTTAATTAAGTGCCAGTGAATTGCCGGCATTAAAGATGTAAAAGTGCTTATTCTGTGAAACTTGTTTCTGAATAAGCACTTAAATTTATCGGCGTTGATCCTTGGAATTTAGGGAATCTTCGAAAGGTTCTGGTTCAGCGCTATCAACAAGCAATATTGATTAAATAGTATTTAAACATCAGTTTTAATAAATGCTAATGGACAAGGAAAGAAACGTATGTCAATTAAAGCAGACCATTGGATTCGCGAACAGGCAGCCAAAAACGGCATGATCGAACCATTTGAGCCGGGCCAAGTACGAGAAAATGAGAAAGGTCGCATTATTAGCTACGGAACATCGAGCTATGGTTATGATGTACGTTGTAGCAATGAGTTTAAGATTTTCACAAATATCAATTCAAGTATCGTCGATCCTAAAAACTTCGATGAGAAAAGCTTTGTGGATGTTGTTTCGGATGTTTGCATTATTCCGCCAAACTCCTTTGCGTTAGCGCGCACGGTTGAATATTTTAGAATTCCACGCAGCGTATTAACGATTTGCCTCGGAAAATCTACTTATGCGCGTTGCGGCATTATTGTGAATGTCACACCACTTGAACCTGAATGGGAAGGGCACGTGACGTTAGAATTCTCTAATACTACAAACTTGCCGGCAAAAATTTATGCCGGAGAAGGCGTTGCGCAAATGCTGTTCTTTGAATCCGATCAAGAATGCGAAACATCGTATAAAGATCGTGGCGGAAAATATCAAGGTCAAACAGGCGTTACTTTGCCACGAACCTAAGATAATTTTCTAAAGATTAAAATGTTAAAGCGCAGAATTGCGCTTTAATTTTTAGGATCTTAAATTCTATGAAACCCTTTTGCAGGGAATCCTGAAACTCTAAAACGAATTTCAAGTGAATCTAAAGAGAATCTAAGGCGAATTCTAAAGACAGGAAGTCATAGGATTTATAAAAAATAGACGATCACAAATGGGAACGAGTATATTTCATCGAATCAGAAGAAGGATAGATGTTTGAAATCAATCATTGAGCTCAAGCATTGAACTTACTCATTGAATCAGATCAAACCATCGGAAATTGGTAGAATCATCGTTAACAGATTGTTATCCAGTCATTAATAAGGATCAGATATGTCAGATATTACTATTAAAACCCCTGAACAAATTGCAGGAATTCGAATCGCTAACCAAGCTGTGGCGAACCTTTTAAAGCGCATTAAACCTCATGTAAAAGCTGGCGTAACAACGCAGGAACTTGATGATTTAATCTTAGGTTGGATGACGGAAGAAGGATTAACTTCCGGCAGTTTGAATTATGGTCAGCCACCGTTTCCGGGCGCAAGCTGTATTTCTCTCAATCATGTGGTTTGTCACGGTATTCCCGGCGATCGTAAATTGAAAGATGGCGATATTGTGAATATTGATATCTGCTTATCAAAAGATGGCTACTTCGGCGATTCAAGCCAAATGTTCTGCGTGGGCGATGTATCAATTTTGGCACAACGCCTTGTAGATGTGACGTATGAATGCATGATGCTCGGCATTGAAGAAGTAAAACCAGGTGCACCATTTAGAAATATTGGCCGTGCCATTGAAAAGCATGCGCATGCGCATAATTACTCGGTAGTACAAGATTTCTGCGGTCACGGCGTGGGTTTAAGTCTTCATGAATCGCCGCAAGTATTGCATTACGATTCGCCGATGGTTACGGAAATTATGGAACCAGGCATGATTTTCACCATTGAACCGATGATTAACGTTGGGAAATCTGCTGTGAAAGTATTGGGCGATGGCTGGACGGCGGTAACTCGTGACCGTTCACTCACAGCGCAGTGGGAACATGCAATATTAGTGACAGAAGATGGTTATGAAATCTTGAGTTTGCCAACAGCTGAGTAATCAGATTGGTCAATTGAAACATTGAGTTTGGTAGAAAAGCGTAAAAACTTGCGGTATATCAAAATGATACTTGGCTTTGAGTTTATGATTAGGCAGGTAAGATTTTGAAAGAAGGGGAATAAGATGGTAACAACGAAAGATCAACAGACGCATCAGAAACGAATCCTAATTTCAGGAGCAGGTCCAATCGGGCTCTCTTTTGCGCTTGGTCTGAAAAATTCTCCTTTAAATATTACGGTGATTGATCAGAAAGAGAGACCTAGTAAAGAACTTTTAGAGCAAGATACGCGCATGATTGCGTTATCACATCGCTCGGTCTCTTTTTTGAAATCCATTGATCTATGGGCTGAACTCAAAACCTTCGCAACGCCGATTGAGCGTGTGGAGATTTCTGAAAAAGGCTATGCGACAAAGGTGGAATTAGAAGCATTCGATCATGATCTACAAGATTTTGGGGCGCTTATTCCGTTAGGTCGATTAGTTTTGGGAATGCTCAAAGCCGTAGATACTTGCGACAATATTACTTATTTAGATCAAACGCAGCTTTCAAATTATCAGCTTCAAAATGTTACAAATGCCGGCGATTCGGCTTCTACGGCAACTTCGGCAAGTTGTACATTACTTCATCAAGGTGAAAAGAGAACGGAAACCTTCGATTGGATTGTGGCGGCGGAAGGATTACATTCGCAATTACGCATGTTATCCGGCATTGAATCGTACCATTCAGATTACAATCAAGTTGCCGTAATCGCTCGCGCAACTTTTGAATATCCTCATCACAATACGGCTTATGAGCGTTTTACAAGTGATGGTCCATTGGCATTATTGCCGGTAGGAAGCCATGAAATGGCGGTGGTATTAATTGCAGATCGCACAGAAAAAGAGAAGTGGAAAAATGCTTCTGATGCCGTATTTAGTAATGAAGTGATTTACCGCATTGGTTTAGATTTAGGCGAGATTCAGTCGGTCACAAAACGTCATGTTTGGGATTTATCTTTGATGGTGCCGAAAGAAGTGAGTAAGCCTTGTTTAACATTGATCGGAAACAGTGCGCATTCTCTACATCCCATTGCTGGGCAGGGCTTGAACTTAGGGTTTAGAGATTGTGAGTTACTTCTCCCTTATTTTAAAAACGGCAATATCCCGACAATTTTTGATTTAGAGCGATATGCACGTGAAAGACGCCATGATGTGGTGAAAGTAGCAGGCGCAACAGACTTTTTAGTCAGAGGTTTTGGGATAGAGCTTCCCGGAGCTTCTCAATTACGAAACTTAGCGCTTAAAAGTGTGAACTTTATTAAACCGCTCAAAAAACGTATCGCGAAATTTGGAATGGGTTATTAAAGTCGTTATTTCGGTTTGAGATTTTAAAAGAAATGGATACTGCTGGCACGGAGTTTTTAGAAGAATGCGAGCATTCTCACTCAGGCTGAATCAGCCTCTGTTTGACAATTAAATTTACGGAAGCCGATTTCACGATAATTGTTAGATTTTAGTAGCGAAGTTTAGATTAAAGATTAGATGTTCAATGAATCCATGATTCACTCAAAATGGCGGTAACCATTTATCAAATATCAGAGAGATAGAAAGATAAAATGCCCGGTAAAAAGGATAAAGGTATGAAAAAACGTGTTGATGTCATTATTAATGGTGCGGGCTTAGTGGGTTCGAGTATTGCCATTGGTCTTGCGAAAGCGGGATTGAAAGTATTAGTCATTGAATTTCATCCTTTAGAAAAACTCTATCCGAAAGATGATTATGGACTTCGCGTATCGGCGTTTACGCCATCGAGTAAAAAGTGGTTGGAATATGTGGATGCTTGGGATGGTTTAATGCATACCGGCAAAATCACGCCATTTTTACATATGCATGTGTGGGATGAGGGCGGAAAAGGGGAATTAACCTTTGATGCTGCTGGCACAGGATCAGATGCGCTCGGCTGGATTATGGATAATGAAGCAACGCAAGGCGTATTGATTGATCGTGCGTTGAAGCTTGAAAATATCACGATTTTAGATAATACGAAGCTCGAATCTTTCGAGAGAGTCGGCGATGAAGTGGAAGTTCAACTTAGTAACGGTGATCAATATGTGACAGAGCTGATTGTGGGCGCTGATGGCGGAAGGTCGATGGTTCGTGATTGGGCAAATATTCCGACAACCGGTTGGAGTTATGGTCAGAAAACCATTGTTGGGCAAGTCAGACCTGAAAAGAGCCATGATAATACCTGTTGGCAACGATTTTTAGACAATGGTCCTTTGGCGTTACTGCCGCTCAATGATGGACGTTGTTCGCTGGCTTGGCACACTACTTATGAAGAAGCTGATGAATTATTAGCACTAGATCCGAAAGAATTTTCAGATCGATTATCAGAAGGATTTCAGTGGAAATTTGGTCGAATTGAAATTGCCGGTGATTTAGGTGCTTATCCCCTTCGACTGAATCATGCGCAAACATATGTGCGGGAAAACTTTGCCCTTGCCGGTGATGCTGCGCATTCCATTCATCCGCTTGCGGGACTGGGTGTGAATATTGGGTATTTAGATTCTGCAACGCTTGTGGAAGAGCTTATCAATGCGAAAAAGGCGGGGATCTCATTAGGGGATTTAACGATGTTAAAGCGTTATGAAAAACGCCGAAAAGCACACAATATGCTGATTATGGGATCCATGGATCTCTTTAAGCGCAGTTCAACCAGTCAATCTAAGTTTGTGAAAGGCGTGAGAAATTTGGGGTTGTCGACAATGGACAAAGTTCCCTTTGCAAAAAGAAAGCTCGCAAGAATCGCAATGGGATATTATGGTGATATTCCAAGTTTTGTAAAACCCTAATTGGACGCTCATTTAACGATTCATAAGTTACTCACAGAGTACTCAATTGTTATTGAGCGTTATGACAAGTCACTCAGAATAAAAGGTCAATAAATCGTGTCGGAAACATTACAAACCGCATTTGATGCGTTAGAAAGAAAGATCATTGCTTTAGGCGAAGAGAAAAATCAACTCAAAAATGCTTTAAGAGAATCTGAAGCGCGATATGAAACATTGCAACTAGATTTTGGATCGTATAAGCAAAATATTGAGTTAGAAAATGGGCGTTTAACAGCAGATAATGCGCTGTTGTCTGATAAATTAAGTAAGTTGATTTCTCGCGTAGAATCAATGAAACAAAATCTGTAGGAGTTGAAAATGTCTGAAACAGTAGTTGTTCCTATTAAAATTGCCAATGAAGAATATCCGATTAGCACGCCAAAATCGGAAGAAGACGTTCTTAAAGAATCTGCGCTTCGTTTAGATAAAGAAATTGCAAAACTTCGTGAAAGAGGCCGTCTCTCTTTAGAAAAAGCCGCAATTATGGCAGGGATTATTCTCGCAAGTGAATTGGTGCGTGCAGAAAAAGGCATTGAGCTCACTGAATTTAAGCTTAGAGAGAAGATTGTCGCTTTAACTCAGAAAGTGGATGAGTATTAAAAATCGAAAAGGTTAGCCGCAAAGTGAGTCATTCAGTGAAGCACTAAAGTTCTAGGATCAGTTAGATTTTTTGCTTAAAAGCTTTTAAGTTTATTCAATGATTGATCGAGGGCTTATACGAATAGAAAAACAGAGCAAAATACGATCAGCAATAACATATAAATAAGAATATAAAAAAGAGGATATTAGATATGATTTTGAATGAAGAACTCGCTAAAAACAGTCGTTTTGTAACAGATTTGCCCCTTTGTGAAGTACGAATTCAAAATGAGGCAAGATTTCCTTGGATTCTATTAATTCCAAAGCGTGATAATATTGTGGAAATTATTGATTTATCGATAGAAGATCAGGAGCAATTGCTAAAAGAACTTCGTATTGCTTCAAAGGTGATGCAGGAATCTTTTGAAGCGGATAAATTAAATATTGGCGCATTGGGTAATATCGTCAAACAGCTTCATGTGCATGTGATTGCCCGTTACGAAACGGATCTTGCATGGCCAAATCCTGTTTGGGGATATTTTGAATTAAGTACGCAGTATGGAGCAGATGCTTTGGAACGCCGTATTACATTGATTAGAGAAGCTTTTAATAAGTATGCTTAATCAGTGAAAATACCGGAATCAAAAGGTATTTAATAAATTATGAAAGCAATCATTCAAACATTAGAAACCTGGCTCTGGTCTGAGTCAGGTTCTTTCTTCTTTTTTAGACGTATTTTACAATGTCTTTATCGCATTGTGATTCAATATCAGAGAGCGAATTTTAAAGAACGAGCACAAGCTCTGACTTATACGACTATGCTTTCTCTCGTGCCTTTAATGGCGATTACCTTCTCTATTTTAGCAGCATTTGGGGTTCATAATGAGCTAGAACCGCTACTGAGAACAGGTTTAGCATTTTTAGGAGAAGAGAGTGCGAATGATTTTGCGCATACCTTAATCGGTTTTGTTGAAAATACGCGAGGTATTATTTTAGGGGGAGTAGGATTTGTTGTTTTGCTCTATACCGCCGTCAATCTAATGACAACGGTAGAGTCCGCTTTTAATAGAATTTGGCGAGTAGAAAGAGGGCGACCTTTTAGAGAGAGAATGCTCTCTTATATGATTGTGATTCTTGTGGGTCCAATTTTTGCATTTATTGCATTTTCATTTCTTTCGAGTTCGATTGTGGTTAGGGTAAGTGGTTATGTGACCAATCCTGTGGTGAATTTTCTTTTAGGACAAGCTTTCACGATTAGTGTTGTGACATTTGTCATTTGGCTTGCCTATCTTTTTATTACATACCGTAAAGTGAATGTGATTCCGGCATTAATCGGGGCATTTTTTGCTTCGAATGCATGGTATTTTGTCGGGAAGCTCTTTACGCAGTTTGTCGTGCTATCGGGCAAACAGTCAGAAATCTATTCAGGATTTGCGAGTGTTGTGCTCTTTATTATGTGGGTATATCTCTCATGGATTATCATTTTGATCGGTAGTCAAATTGCGTACTATTTACAGTTTAGAGATAAGATTGCCCATGATGATGAATTAAGTGAAAAACCAACACAAGTAGAAGTCACTCTTTGTCTTGAAGCAAAAGATATAGATCGACAAGAATGGTATGTAAAACGAGTGAAGAGCGAATCTATTGATTCAGGGATTGTTCCAGGAAGAGAAAATACGATTGAATCGATGATTGCGGTAGAAGAAACGCCAGAAAATGCGCCTGTGGATCTAAAAGGTAGTATTGAAGTTTCTACTCAAAATCCGAAAGAAGCGTCAAAAGCGCCTTCGAAATAAGTGTTAAATTAAACATCTGTAAATTAAGTAATTGAGAATAGATTTATGCGAGAAAAATTTTGGGAGTTGCCTTTAGAGGTGCTCACTAAAACAGAATGGGAAGCGCTTTGTGATGGTTGTGGGCTCTGCTGTATTAATAAATTAGAAGATGAAGATACGGGGGAGATTCTCTATACAAATGTTGCATGTAATTTATTAGATCTCAAAAGCTGTCAATGTAAGCATTACCCAACAAGACACCAATATGTGCCAGAATGTATTGAGCTATCGATTGATGATATTGAAACTTTCCCTTGGTTACCGCAAAGTTGTGCGTATCGACTTCGTTTTGAAGAGAAAGCGTTGCCAGAATGGCATTATCTCATTTCTGAAGATAAATCATTGGTTAGAAAAGTAGGGTTACTTAAAAATATTCAGCTGATTTCTGAAAGTTCCATGAGCCGACACAAAGATTTGGAAGATTATGTCATAGAAGATCTGACGGAGTTGTAGGTTAGGGGAGCTAGGGGAATTAGGGGAATGATGGGTTAACGATTGGCGATAAGATAAAATATCAGAAGGAGCGACTGTGAGCGAGAATCAATTAACGCATTTGAATGCGCAAGGTGAAGCGCATATGGTAGATGTAAGTGATAAGGCTGTCACAAAAAGAACGGCGATCACGACAGGAATGATTACGATGAATGAGGCTGCTTTTAAAGCACTCATCGAAGAAAAAGTCTCAAAAGGGAATGTATTAGGCGTTGCAAGAATTGCGGCAATTCAGGGTGCTAAGAAAACAGCTGATCTCATTCCTCTTTGTCATCCACTCCCTTTAACTAAGGTGAATGTGGATTTTGAATTGCTACCAGAAAAAAATGCGGTTGTTGCGACAGTCGAAGTTTCAACAAAAGGTGTGACCGGCGTTGAAATGGAAGCTTTAACCGCAACGTCTCTTGCGTTACTGACGATATATGATATGTTAAAAGCAATTGATAAACGAATGGAAATCAGCAATATTACGCTCGAAGAAAAACACGGGGGTAAGAGTGGTGATTTTGTTCGTTAGTGAACGGATTTATTGCAAAAAAATGCGCAATAGATTAATATATCCCTCTTTTATTAGAATTGATGGTGTTCTTTGAATTACTCTACATTATCCATATGGCAAGCTATTGATCAGCGGTACTTAATTGAAAAAGATGAGTTGCCGGCAAAACTATTTCCTCGCTTAGAAGAAGCAGTTGAGAAAGTTAATAGTGATATTGTTTTATCATTTAAGGCAGGTCTTGATGATAATCAGCATAAAAGCATTACAGGCACTGCTTCTGTAAATGTGAGTGTTGAATGTCAGCGCTGTCTTGAGCCTTTTGCAGTTGACATTAGTGTTGATTTTCGTTGGGTTCCCGTAAAAAGTGAATATGAAGCAGAGCTGATTGGTGATGATGCAGATGTCATCGTAGTCGATGAGGTCGATCCTGTAGGTTTTCTCTATCATTTAGAAGATGAACTACTAATGGCTTTACCAATCATTCCTTATCATGATGATAATGAGCCATGCGAAGGGCGAGAGTTTTTAAAGAATCAAGAGCTGCCGGAAGAAGGGGAAAAGAAAAATCCTTTTGCTGTTCTGACAGATCTATTGGATTAAGATAGTATTTTCTATCACTTGAAAGTTTCTATCACTAAGAAATAGTGTAATTTAGGAGTTGTTAAAATGGCTGTACAAAAATCGAAGGTAACACGTTCAAAAAGAGGAATGCGTCGTGCGCATGATTTCTTAACTGCACGTCCTGTAAGTATTGATAAAACATCAGGCGAAACACATTTACGTCACCACGTAACTGCTGATGGTTACTATCGTGGTCGTAAAGTGATCACTAAAAATGAACAAGTTGTTGACCAAGAATAATCCTTAATTTAGGATCGGTAGACATTTATCGAAGAACCTACGCCTCATCTTAATTGAAGGGATTGCGTAGGTTTTTTATTATTACTTCGTAAAAAAGAATATTAGGAATCACCAAAGTGATTGAAAAAAATCAAACGCAAATCAAGCTCGCAGTGGATATGATGAGCGGTGATAATGGCGTTTCAGAATTTTTACCAGCAGTTGTGAATGCATTGAAAGGTCATCAGAATCTTTCAATTTTAGCAGTTGGACAAGAGGAAGTATTACGTCCTCTTTTAGAAAAAGAGCCTCTGTTTGCTTCGGGCAGAATTGTATTAGTGCCGGCAACAGAAGTGGTGGAAATGGATGATGCGCCACAAAGTGCTTTACGTAATAAGAAAGATTCGTCTATGCGAGTGGCGATTAACTGTGTGAAAGAAGGGCGAGCAGATGCGGCAATGTCAGCGGGTAATACCGGTGCATTATTAGCAACGGCAAAGTTTGTCTTAAAAACACTCCCTGGCATCATGAGACCTGCAATTTGTACCTCAATCCCGTCACTTCGTGAACGTGGATATGTACATATGCTCGATTTAGGCGCGAATGTGGATGTCACACCTGAGCATCTTTATCAGTTTGCAGTCATGGGTTCTTTGCTATCATCAGCAGTGAGTCAAGATCCGGCACCGAAGGTATCATTACTTAATATTGGGACGGAAGCGATGAAAGGCAATGAGCTGATTCGTGGCACAGTACCTTTAATGGAAGCTTCTAATTTGAACTATATCGGTTTTACGGAACCTGATGGAATCTTCTTTGATGATGTAGACGTGATAGTTTCTGATGGTTTTACGGGAAATATTGCCCTTAAAACGTTAGAAGGAACGATTAAGATGATTGTGAAACAGCTCTCAAATTCGTTCAAAAAAAATATATATACGAAGTGTGCCGCGGTTGTTTCTATGCCGGTATTAAATGATTTAAAACGAGGCATGGATCCACGTAAGCATAATGGTGCAAGTCTCTTAGGACTTCGTGGTATTGTTGTGAAATCACATGGTAATGCAGATCGAGTCTCTTTTCAGAATGCGATTGAGATTTCTGTTAAGCTTGTAGAGCAACAAATCATTGAAAAAATGAGAAAACAATTTGAAACTGCGGAGAAAGAGCAGGCAAACGAATAGGTTGGTGTGATGAATTCAAGAATAATTGGAACTGGGCAATATTTGCCAGAAAATGTTGTTACAAATGAGATGTTATCTGAAAAAGTAGATACGACTCATGAGTGGATTGTAGAGCGTACCGGAATTTGTCAAAGACATATTGCTGATGATGATGCTACAACCTCTGGAT
This sequence comes from Ignatzschineria sp. LJL83, assembly GCF_054871845.1. Classification (NCBI taxonomy): domain Bacteria; kingdom Pseudomonadati; phylum Pseudomonadota; class Gammaproteobacteria; order Cardiobacteriales; family Ignatzschineriaceae; genus Ignatzschineria; species Ignatzschineria sp. LJL83. Next base: position 35,328 of record NZ_JBTXLY010000015.1, on the reverse strand, counting down.
TAGCTTATAAAGCTGTTATGGCAGCATTAGAAGATGCAAATGTAGATGCACAAGATATTGATCTTATTATTCTTGCCACCACAACTCCGGATCATACCTATCCATCAACAGCAACTCTGTTGCAAGAGATGATCGGTAATAATCATGCGGCATCGTTTGATATTAGTGCAGCGTGTTCAGGTTTTATTTATGCGCTTGGTATTGCAGATAACTTTATTAAAGCAGGATCTGCTAAAAAAGCGATTGTCGTAGGTTCAGAGATTTATTCTAGAGTGCTCGATTGGGATGATCGTACAACTTGTGTGCTTTTCGGAGATGGTGCTGCGGCAGTGATCTTAGAAGCAACGGAAGAAGAAGGAATCATCTCGACACATCTGCATTCAGATGGATCTTATAAAGATCTTCTCTCTGTGAAAAAGAGCGTTATTTCAGGACCAGATGTGTATCCTTACGTGCAGATGAAAGGGAATGAAGTATTCCGTCATGCAGTGACTAAGCTTCATGAAATTGTAGAAGAGACTTTAACAGCAGCAAACTTAACAGGCGAAGATATCGATTGGTTGATCCCGCATCAAGCGAATATGCGTATCATGACGGCAACTGCGAAAAAAGCAGGAATGCCTCGCGAAAAAATGATTGTGACAGTCGATAAACATGCCAATACTTCTGCAGCAAGTATTCCATTAGCTCTTGATGTGGCTCGAAAAGATGGGCGCATTAAAAAGGGTGATTTAGTCCTGATGGAAGCATTTGGTGGTGGATTTACTTGGGGTTCAGCATTAGTCAGAATGTAATTTCTGCAGATTTTTAAAAAGAATAAAATGGATAAATAGCTTCTGAAATGATTTTTAGAAGCTATTTGCATAATGGTTTGTAATACTTTACGAATCTGTTTGTATGAATAACAGCGATCGAAACCTTCCGTGGTTTTGAAATCTAACTTGGGATTATGGATATAGATTGTCGGTATTTCATAGAGTTATTCGTATGGCATATTCGTGTAGCATATTCGTATCGCATTATAGATGTAGACATTATTAAGAGATGAGATTATCAAAATGAGTGAAATGAATCGTACTTTAGCATTTGTATTCCCAGGTCAAGGTTCTCAAAGTCTTGGCATGATTCAAGATCTTTTAGATCATAAAATCGTGATTGAAACATTGGCGGAAGCAGATGAAGCATTAGGGTTTTCGCTTTCTGAAATTATTCAATCAGGCGATATTGAAACGTTAGGTAAAACAGAAATTACCCAGCCGGCAATTTTGACAGTGAGTATTGCGCTTTGGCGTGTATGGCTCTCTGAAAATGGCGCGGTGCCGGCATATTTAGCAGGACATAGTTTAGGGGAATATTCAGCATTAGTGGCTGCAGGGGTTTTATCTTTTAAAGATGCTGTGAAACTTGTTCATGAGCGCGGCAAATTTATGCAAGAAGCAGTTCCCGCAGGAACGGGCGCAATGGCAGCGATTTTAGGATTAGATGATGTGGCAGTTATTGAGCTTTGTAAAGATTCAGAGTCGGCAGGTATTGTGGCTGCTGTGAATTTTAACTCGCAAGGACAAGTGGTGATTGCTGGTGAAAAAGCTGCGGTTGAAGTGGCTTGTGAACTTGCAAAAAAGCGCGGTGCTAGAAGAGCATTATTGCTTCCTGTTTCAGTGCCATCTCATTGTATTTTAATGAAGCCAGCAGCTGAAAAATTGGCAACTGCATTTGAAAATGTTCTGTTATCCACGCCGAATCAAATTGTGATTCACAATGTGGATGTGGCTGCGCATACGGATACTGCTGAAATTAAAGAAGTAGTCGTCAGCCAACTTTATGAACCTGTGCGCTGGACAGAAACCATTGAATATTTAGCGAAAAATGGTGTGACAACCGTTGTAGAATGTGGTCCTGGAAAAGTATTAACTGGATTGATTCGTCGCATTGATAAATCATTAACAACTTTCAATGTGCTCGATGGCGCAACATTGGAAAGTGTTGTGAAGGAAATTTAAGTCTATGCAACAAAAATCCATGCCACAAATCTTGGTTGCCATCAGTTCCCTCTTTTTTGTGGGAACATATCTTTTTTTTGGATTCGATCTTGTTCTTTCGACAAAAGCATTAGTTGCGAGTTCCGCAGTTGTATTGGTTATTTTAGGGCTTTTCTATCGTCAAGAAACGAAGAAAAATCAATGGCTCATCTTGGCGGCTTCTATTGCTTTTGGATCTCTTACAATATTTTTTGGGGATGGAGATTTTATTAAGTGGAGAACAACGGTTGTTAATATTCTGATTGGTTTAACGCTACTTGGAATGTTTTATATGAAGAAATCGCCGGCGAAAATGTTATTTGGTAAGCACATGGATATTGAAGTGCCGGAGAAAGAGTGGTTACGTACCAATATTTGGTGGGCAATCTATATGTTCTTTATGGCGGCTTTAAACGCAGTCATTGTCTTATTTGTACCTTCAGATGATATTTGGATGACCTTTAAGATGGCGGTCAATCCTGTCTTAACGTTTGTCTTAATGATTGGCGCATTACTCTACCTTTCTAAGAAGAGTCAAAGCTATAAGAAAGAGCGTGATGCACGGAGTGAGCGAGATAACGAGATGAATCGATCGGAAGATTTATAGATATCATTAAAATCGGTATGAAACATGCTTCATATCGATTTTTCATGATGTGGTTTTTATTTTTAAACATTGAAACATTAAATGGTATGCTGACAACTTCCTGTAGTTTTATAAGAACTTTATGTATATGAAGTTGTTATATGAAAATTTATATTTAAAAGAGTAATAGGTAGATGAGTAATCAGGATAGAATTATTAAAATCAAAGCATTATTGGAAGATGCTTTGTCGCCATCTTATTTAGAGATTATTGATGATAGCCATTTACACGCTGGACATGCCGGCGCTCGTGGTGGAGCTGGACATTTTACAGTAAAAATTTCTGCTCCGGCATTTGAAGGTGTTTCCATGGTGAAGCAACACCGTTTGGTGTATCAAGCTGTAAACGAGATGATGGAAAAAGATATTCACGCATTAAGTATTCAAGTCATGACTCAATAACCACTGAAAAGGGAAGAGTAACAATGAAAAATTTATTCAGAAAAACTTTATTATCCACAGCATTTTTAGGTTTGTTAGGGACTGCTGCAATTGCGCAAACAGCACCCCAAGCAACATTGACTCCGGCAACGGATGTTTCGGTGTATCAGTTTCAAGATCCCGTTGCTAAAATCAATGATCGTGAAATATCAAAAAGCGAATTTGATAACTACCTACTCTTGATGCAAGGCATTCCGCTTGGAGATGTGGATGAAGTTGAAACGAGAGAATTGGCAGAACAATTGGTACTCTTATTAGCAAGTCAAGAAGCGCAAGCTTTAGAAGCAAAATCTCGTGGATTAGATCAAGATGCGGATTATCAAATGCGTATTAAATTAATCGGAGATCTCTTCTTGGCAGATATGTTAATGCAAGATATGGTTGAGAAGAATGAGATTTCCGAAGCTGATTTAGAAGCGCAATATCAACTTGCCACTGCGGCGATTGAGCGCAATGAGTACCAAGCTTCTCATATTTTGGTAGAAACTCTTGAAGAAGCACAAGCATTATTAGATGCCATCAATAATGGGGATATTACCTTTGCGCAAGCGGCAAAAGATAACTCACTTGATGCCGGTACTGCAGTCAGAGATGGTAGCATTGGTGGCTGGTTTAGAGCATCGATGATGGATCCAGGCTTCTCAACAGCGCTTGTAGCGATGGAAAAAGGCGAAATGAGTAGTGCGCCAGTTCAATCACAATTTGGGTATCATATTATTGTGTTAGATGATGTGCGTGATATTCCAGTCAAGCCTTTTGCGGAACTTGATAACGATACAAAATTACAATTAGCGCAACCACTCTATTTAGAAAAAGTGGAAGAGCTACAGAAAAATATTAAAGTAGAGCTTCCAGAAACGGGTAGCAACTAACTTTAGACAACAGATCATTTAATCACGATTGAAGGATCGTTTTAAGCGTTATTAAATGATTGTTTCAACCTGATTCTCAGATTGAAGAATCAGGTTTTTTTATTCATAGGATCTGAGTGAATGGTTTATTTTATTGATTTTATACTTTTTTTAGCAAAAACAGCGACGATTTTAATCGGTTTTGTCGCAGCAATTTTATTTTTAGTATCGCTTCGTTCTAATAATTCTCCTAATAGTGGGAAATTGGAATTTAAAGATATTGGCGACCACTTTGAGCAGATTAAAGAGGGATTTTTAGAGTTTAAAGATGAGGATGAAGATAAAAAACCTGCCGAGAAAAAGAAAGATCAAACAGCAACTAAGGCTGATGCCGAAAACAGTTCGGAGAGTGATGCAACATTAACAGCAGATTCTGCAGATGAGATGGAAACAGAAAAATCTCAAGCAGTAAACTCGGAGAAAGAAACGACAAGCAGTAAAAAATTCTGGCAGTTCTGGAAAAAGGCAGAAGCGCCAAAGTTTGAGCGTAAAGAAAAAACATTATATGTTTTAGAGTTTGATGGCGATGTCCATGCCGAAGAAGTGAAAAATTTACGTGAAGAAGTTTCAGCGTTATTGCATATTGCTGAGAAAGGCGATGAAGTCTTATTGAAACTGACAAGCCCGGGCGGCGCTGTGAATAGCTACGGACTTGCGGCATCTCAGCTCGTTCGTATTCGTGAGAAAGGCTTAAACTTAACCGTTGCTGTGGATGAGGTTGCGGCAAGTGGTGGTTATCTCATGGCGTGTGTGGCAAACCATATTGTGGCGGCACCGTTTGCCATTGTGGGTTCTATCGGCGTTGTGGCAGAATTACCAAACTTCCATAAAGTATTAGAGAAATATAATATCGATTATGAGCAGTTTACTGCCGGCGAATATAAACGCACCGTCACGATGTTTGGCGAAAATACGGAAGAAGCGAAAGAGAAGTTTAAAGATGAGCTTAATGAAATTCATTTAGTCTTTAAAGATTTTGTCCATCAATATCGCCCAAGTTTAGATATTAAAACCATTGCGACCGGTGAATATTGGCTTGCGGTAAAAGCGTTAGAATTAGGCTTAGTGGATGAACTCAGTACGAGCGACACCTATATCTTAGATGCGATTAAAGATAAGAACGTATATAGCGTGAAATATGTCGAAAAAACGACGGTTCGCCAAGGGATTTCTAGATTCTTAACACGTATTATGAAGCGTATTCCTTTCTAAGACTTTCTACAAAACGTCTCATGACAAGATATTAGATAGATGAAGATAAGAGCCGAATTATGATTCATAATTCGGTTTTTTATTTTGTGGAAATGTTTTATGGACACATTTCATAGAAAGTTTATGAAAAGCTTGAGAAGTGTGAGAAGCATGAATCGGGAACTGGTTTAAAATCATCGTAAAACAGAGGCTGAATCATGGCTGGTTCGAATGCTTGTATGCTTTTGAATATCTCGCGCCAGCGAGGTTGATTCTTTTTAGACTTACAAGCTGAAATAGCTCTCTATAAACATGGGCTGAGATGTAGCTAGTGCGAATGTTTGAGCTCATTTAAATATCTCGTATCCGTAATATTGGCAATATTGGCTCTTTTAGTATTTAAAGCGAAATGACTATAAAAAGAGTTGTTACAGCTTCCGTAAAAGCTTGATGGTAAACTAATCGATGTCAGACAATGGAGATCTTGAACGAAATAGCTATTTACGTTAAAGATTTCAGTTATTCAGCGAGGAAATTACAATGCCGGAAACAGACTTAGAAGCGATTATTGAAGTCGCATTGCCATGCCCACTTCATAAAACTTTTGAGTATATTGCGCCTGATAAACATCTCGCATTGCCGGGAATGCGAGTGGAAGTTGATTTTGCACGCCGAAAAATGATCGGCGTTATCACCGCAGTTAAAAAGGAAAGCGAATTTCCCCGAGAAAAGCTTAAAGCAGTGCGTGAAATTTTAGATGCTTCTCCGCTTTTAACGGCAGAATTACTGGCATTAGCTAAATGGATTTCAGCGTATTACCATGCGCCCATTGGGGAAGTAATTCAGCTATTTTTGCCGGCATTGTTACGGCAAGGGAAAGTTCTGTATGAAGTGACGCAGTTTTATCAGATTACGGAAGAAGGAATAGATTGGCGAAGCGATGTGAAGAATCGTGCTTCTAAAGCGAAAGTGAAAATTTTAGAATTCTTTGAAGAATCTCAGAAATATTCAGAGCAATTGATATTAGAAAACTTTAAGAATTTTAAGAATCATCGTAAAGAACTCCTTGATCATCAGCTGTTAACAATCATTGAAGAGCTAGATGATCAGCTATCAGAGCCTAAACTTCCGACAGACGATATTCCCCTTCTATTAACGCCGGAACAACAAACTGTTGTGAATGGCATTATTGAAAAACGGCAAGGTATTTCCTTTATTGAAGGCGTAACAGGTTCGGGGAAAACGGCTGTGTATACGGAAATTGCTCGGAATTTTTTAGCGAAAGGCGAGCAAGTGTTAATGCTTGTGCCGGAGATTGGATTAACGCCCCAATTTGTTTCACGTATTGAACAATCTCTACAAGTGCGAGTGGGCGTGATTCATTCCCAAATTACAGATTCTGAGCGATATCAAACATGGCGAGATGCTTCTTTAGGGAAGGTTGATTTAGTGATCGGAACACGTTCAGCACTTTTTACGCCATTTGCACGATTGGGCTTAATTATCATTGATGAAGCGCACGATGGCTCTTATATTCAGCGAGATGGCGTACGATATTCGGCACATAATAGCGCTTTGCAACGTGCCAATTTAGAGAAGATTCCGCTGATTTTAGGAAGCGCCACGCCCACTTATGAGAGCGTGAAAAATATTCAAGAAGGACGATTTACCCATTATCAATTGCCGGCAAGAGTTAGCGGAGAATTGCCGGATTGGGAAATCATCAATTGCCATGAAGAGAAAGTATATGACGGCATTTCGACAAAAGTTCTTGATGCCATTGAAGCCACGATTGCAAGAAAAGAGCAGGTGCTTGTGTTTCTTAATCGCCGAGGATTTTCGCCGGTTTTAACATGCCTAGATTGTGGCAAGATGCAGGAATGTGATCATTGTAGTAGTTATCTCAATTATCACCGGACTTCCGGCAAGCTACATTGTCATCATTGTGCCACTCGTTATCCATATCCTGAAAAATGTGAAAGTTGTGGTGGCAGTAGTTTTAAAGAACTTGGCGCCGGCACACAAAAAATAGAAAAGGTGTTGGCAGATGCTTTTCCACAAGCCAATGTTTTACGTTTTGATCGGGATAATGTTCGCAATAGCCGGGATTTAGAAGCGCATTTAGAGAAAATTAATGATCAAGAAGCAGATATCATTATCGGCACGCAAATGCTTGCAAAAGGGCATGATTTTCCCAATATCACATTAGTCGTGTTACTCAATAGTGATGGACTTTTTTTTGCCAATGATTTCAGAGCGGATGAGAAGCTTGCGCAATTACTTATGCAAGTTTCGGGCAGAGCAGGAAGAGGTGAGAAAAAAGGTACGGTTTTAGTACAAACGATGTTTCCGGAGAGTGAGTTATTTCAATTGTTGCCGAAGATTGGCTATCACGCTTATGCTAAAAAATCGTTAGAGATGCGAGAAATCTTAGCGCTTCCGCCATATTCCCATCAAATATTAGTGCAAGTAGAAGCAAGAAGTGAAGCCGAAGCGAATCACTACTTATCCGGCATTATTGCGTTATTGCCGGAAATGCCGGATGTGGAAATTACGCCGGTGATGCCCAATAACTTAAAAAGACGGCAAGGATTTTATCGGGTGCATGTGATTTTACAATCTGAAGCAAGGAAATCATTGCATCAAATTGCGCATCAATTACGTCTGCTGTATGACGCAAATATTCGAAATGGCGTACGGTTGTTATTGGAAGTTGATCCGATAGATTTTTCGTAATCAAAAATAGGTGCTTAGCTATAGATCCCGATTGTTGTGATCGCTCTATATTTTAAAGAGTCTGAAGGGAATATGATACGGATTTTTTTTTAAATAGTTGGATAGTAGATTCTGATCATATATTCACAATAGCACTCAAATAATTACTTATTGAGGGAGGAATTTGCTGTTGTGTTTTGTAAAATTAGCGTCTAAATTTCTTTTCTAAATAGGGAGAGAGAAGCTCATTATATGAAATTTATCAATATCTTTACTTATGTAAGCATAGATCTTAGAAAACTTGTTTAAGATCAAAAAAGACTCTTCACAAACCGTAATAAATAGTTGACACTTCCTTTAATAAAGCCTATTATATGCGTGACGTTTGAGCAATCAAACGTTCTCCTCCATATCCTCCTTTGGTGGTTATTTTGCCGAATCGTTTAGATCTCGGCTTTTTTTTGTCTGAAATTTGGCATTAAGAGCACTTTTACGGCAATTTTGGCTGTAATTTTGAATACTCAATAATCTTTGTTTTTCAGATGCAGGAAAATTTTTAAACTCTTTCCTCAAAAATATTCTCATTTTTTATCTAAAATTCAAATGAATGAAAAATGATTTTTAAAATTTTTACAAATTTGAGAATTTTGTTAGAAATAATCCTTTTATAGATTTTATTAAAGGCTAAATATCAATAGATGTAAAAGGATGTTTTAGAGGGTTCAATCTAATTTGTACCCCATATCGTCAGTGATAGAGATAAAAAAAATCATGTTCGCTTTTTTAAAGCTTGAACATGATTTTTTAGAATTTTAGAAATTAAATTACATTCCTGCGATGACAGTATTGAATCCACCATCTACGAATGTGATTTCACCGGTAATACCTGATGCTAAATCTGAAGATAAGAATGCCGCAGTATTTCCTACTTCTTCGATTGTGACACAGCGACCAATCGGTGCCGCTGATTCAAATGCTGAAAGCATGCTTTTGAAATCTGCAATACCAGAAGCTGCAAGCGTACGAATTGGACCTGCTGAAATACCATTGACACGGATGTCATCAGCACCAAGTGCAAGAGCCATATAACGAACGTTCGCTTCTAACGATGCTTTTGCTAAACCCATCACGTTATAGTTTTGAACTGTGCGCTCACTTGCAAGATAGGTCAGCGTTAAGAGTGAACCGCCTTTACGAAGGAAAGGACGAGCCGCTTTACCAAATGCCGCAAAGCTATATGAAGAAATATCATGTGCGATTTGGAAGTTTTCACGTGTTACCGTATCTAAATAGTTCCCATCAAGCGCTTCTCTTGGTGCAAAACCTACAGAGTGAATGACGATATCAAAACCATCGTTCCAAACAGTGTTTAATGAATCCATTAATGCTGAAATCTCTTCATCACTTCCTGCATCGCATGGAAATACATGAGGAGAATCTAATTCTGCAGCCATTTTACGGACACGTTCTTCAAGGCGTTCGCCGTGGAAACTGAAAGCAAGCTCAGCACCTTGTTCTTTCATCGCTTTAGCAATTCCCCATGCAATAGAGCGGTTAGAAGCTAATCCGACGATAAGAGCACGTTTACCTGTTAAAAATCCCATAGTTAGATCCTTTTTTTAGAATGTTTGAGAGAAAGCTCTATGAAATTCATGGTCATGAATCGATCTCGGAAACATCATCGTTGTTAAAATCAATAATTGTGATTGTTAAAAAGGAGTTGAAATGATGCATTTCACTACTCACTTTTATACGTATTCATACTTAAAAAATATCCCTTATCTTATCATGAAATTTAGAAGAGATAAGAAGCGATTTATGGTCTAAATCTCCCTTTGAGAAAGCCAAAAATAATAGATATCACCTATCTTTAATGCCTTACGTATTCTTTATTGATAAGGATTCATCGAAAAAGAACTTAAAATAATAAAGAGGGAAAAGATGGTTTCTGTAATTTATACACGCGCGTTGAATGCGCTCTATGCGCCGGAAGTTCGGGTGGAAGTGCATATTAGTAATGGATTGCCGGCATTTACGATTGTAGGAATGCCGGAAACTGCTGTGAAAGAGAGTAAAGATCGGGTCATTGCGGCTATTGTAAATTCCGGATTTGAGTTTCCAAATCGTAAAATCACGATTAACCTGTCGCCGGCAGATTTGCCGAAAGAGGGCGGTCGTTATGATCTTCCTATTGCCCTTGGTGTTTTGGAAGCATCTGGGCAAATTGAGAAAGATCCCAAACGATATGAATTTGTCGGAGAACTTGCATTAACAGGGGAACTAAGGCCGATTACAGGTCTGTTACCGACAGCAATTCAGGTAATGAAGCGAGAAGGAATTTTAGTTGTGCCGGAAGTGGGAAGCGAAGAGATTGGATTTTTACATTATCCGCAATTTTTTACGGCTAAAAATCTGCGGGATGTGGTGGATTTTATTGATGATAAGAATAATCTCATTAACCCGATAGAAGCAGAAGTCGTGCCTTTTGAAGAGAAAAGAGATTTCTCCGAAGTGAAAGGACAATTTTTTGCCAAAAGAGCGTTAGAAATTGCCGCTGCCGGCGGGCATAACGTCCTTTTAATCGGACCGCCGGGAACGGGGAAAACGATGTTAGCTTCTCGGTTTATTACGATTATGCCGGCAATGACAAGAGATGAAGCTATTGAAAGTGCGATGATTGCATCTATTAGCCGGCAAGGATTTAGGGCAGAAAACTTTGGTATAAGACCTTATCGAACACCGCATCATACAGCATCTTCAGTGGCGCTTGTGGGCGGTGGCACCTATCCAAAACCCGGAGAAATTTCCCTTGCGCATCATGGCGTTCTCTTTTTAGATGAATTGCCGGAGTTTAATCGCGGCGTATTGGAAGTCTTACGAGAACCGCTGGAGTCCGGCATTATTCATGTTTCAAGAGCGATGCAACAAGTAGAATTTCCGGCAAAGTTTCAGCTTTTATCGGCAATGAATCCCTGTCCTTGCGGGTATTTCGGCGATCCTGTACATGAATGTACTTGCAGTGATTATGGGATTGCTCGTTACCGAGGGCGAGTTTCAGGACCGATGTTAGATCGCATTGATCTCCATGTAGAAGTGCCGAGAATTACTAGCGAGGAGTTACAAAGTACCCAAAAAGGGGAGAGCTCCGAAGCAATTCGAGAGCGAGTAGAATCCGCAAGAAAGATGCAGATGGATCGCCGGCAAAAAAATAATGCCGATCTCTCTGTGCGGGAAATTGAACAAGATTGTATTTTAGGGGAAGCGGAAACAAAGCTCTTGGAAATGGCGCAAAAACGGCTGAACTTTTCGCCGAGAAGTTATCATCGAATTTTACGAGTCGCAAGAACCATTGCCGATTTAGAAAACTCGGAGAATATTAATTGCCGGCATTTAACGGAAAGTTTAGCCTTTCGAGCCTTAGATCGAGGTTATCAAGCAAATCATCAAAGTTGATATGAGAGTTCTAAAGTTCATATCAAAGCTCATTTTCAATAAACTCCCAATTTATATCCAAATTTTTTCCTGAAGAGATATCCCCAATTTCTGTGGATAAGTTTTGTGATAACGACAGAGCAACTAAATATAGCGCACAATATCGGAGCATTTTATTGTGGAATGCTAGGGGTTATTGGCATTTGAAAATCTTAGATATTCAAAGGGATAACAGGAAACAAGATCAATACTCATGTATATTTTATAGTTGAAATCTTTAAAGAGTTATCAAGACTATCCAAAATCATCATCTAAAATCTTAGGAATCTTAAATATGCCCAATCAATCTCGTTGTCGTTGGTGTGGAAAGCAAGCGCTTTATCAGCAGTATCATGATGAAGAGTGGGGGAATCCTCATAAGAGTGAACAGGAATTATTCGAGTTGTTTCTACTGGAAACACAACATGCAGGGCTTTCTTGGTGGACGGTTTTATCGAAAAGAGAAGGTTATCGTGAGGCATTTCATCAATTTGACGCCATCAAAATGAGTAAGATGACGGAAGAAGATGTGGAACGATTATTAGAGAATCCCAATATTATTCGCAATCGCCTAAAAGTTTCGGCAATGATTCATAATGCGACATGTTATTTACGGTTTCTGGAGGAAAAAGGCACCTTTCAAGCCTACTTTTTAGAGAAAGTGGGCGGTAAACCCATTGTGAATCGCTACAAGAAAGATGAATTATCGCCGGCAACTACCGAGATTTCTGATAATATTGCCAAAGAATTTAAAAAATTTGGCTTTAAATTCTTTGGAAGTACGACGGCATATGCCTTTTTGCAAGCAGCGGGATTTGTGAATGATCATTTAGCTGAATGTTATTTAAGTAGAGAAAAATAAGTGAAATATCCATTTGAGATTAAGAAAAAAGGGCAAGAGAATGTTTCGGAATTGCCAAGCAATATTCTTGAGAAATTAGACCTCAGTTTTGTGGAAACTGAGAATCGTTTTGTGTGGGATGGAAAAAGTTTCTATTGGAATGATTTGGAAGCGGGACATTTGGATATTGATTTCTTCTCAAAAAAAATGCGTTACCGCATGCAACATATTAATAAGGCGCAAGAACCACTCCTTCGGGCATTAGGATGGAAAAGTACGGAATCAAAACGTGTATTAGATATGACAGCGGGTTTAGGCCGAGATTCTTGTTTGCTCTTTTTTGCCGGTTTTCATGTCACGATGTTTGAACGAAATCCTGTGCTACAAATCTTGTTACAAAATGCGTTAGAAGCCTTACCTTCGGCAGATTTCAGTTCTACAATTAAGCTCGAAAAAGAAGATTCTATTGTTTTTTTACAGAAGATGAAAAAGCAACAAACCTCGTTAGATTCTTCATCAGATTCCTTATTAGATTCATCAGAAGATGAATCGCTTATTGCTGATGCGATCTATATGGACCCAATGTATCCGGAGCGTAAAAAGTCGGCGCTTGTCAAAAAAGAGCTTCGAATTATTCGAAATCTAGTAGGCTCCGATATGGATAGCGAGCAGTTATTATTAACGGCGCTTGAAAGTAAGGTGCAACGAGTTGTGGTAAAACGCCCCAAAGGGGCAACGTATGTGGCCGATTTAGTGCCGAATCATTCGGTGGAGTCGCCCAATACTCGCTTTGATGTTTATTTAACACAACTATAAATAGCCGATTTCAACATAGAATAGAGTCGGTGATATCTCCATCATGAATGACACCAGAAAGATTAAAGCTCTAGTTGAGTAAGCGGTTTGCTTCGGTTATTCTGTGTCGTTCTTATTAAAGATTAGAATAATAATTTCGATGAAAGGATTAGGGAAAGAGCATGAAAGAGGTTTTGAAAGAAACGCGGTTACATCCGACAATATTTGATATTGAGTTAGTGAATGCCGAGTTATTGGAATCTCGTGAAAAACTTTTAAACCTTGGAAAAGCTGTGAGTATCTTCGGTTCTGCGCGTTTACAGGAAACGGATCCTTTTTATCAAATGGCATTTGAGCTTGCAGAAAAATTATCTGCAAAAGGAATCTCCATTATTACTGGTGGTGGACCTGGCATTATGGAAGCTGCTAATAAAGGTTGTCAGGCTGGGAAAAATGGGCAATCTATTGGTTTAAACATTAAACTGCCTAAAGAACAAACGCCGAATTCTTATCAAGATCTCTCTCTCTTTTTTCAGCATTTCTTAACGAGAAAGACAATCTTTATGGACTATTCCTCGGCATTTATCTGCGTTCCCGGCGGATTTGGAACCTTAGATGAAGTGATGGAAGCAATGACATTAATCCAAACTAAAAAGATGGTAGAAAAACCGGTAATTTTAGTGGGAAAAGATTTTTGGAAACCTTTATTACATTGGTTTGATACAGAGCTATTAGATCATAAAATGATTGCTGAAAATGATAGTCAGCGCTTTATGGTAGTTGATAGTATTGAAGAAGTGATGAATGCTTTAAAATTAGTATAAAAATACTTTATGTATTTTATGTACTTATATGCTTTCAAATGATTATGAGTTTGTCGCAAAATTCGGTCATAAAATGACATCAAAAAAAGCGTTAAGAATATTCATTCTTAACGCTTTTTGAATTTTAAATTAAAACTTCAGGTCTGCTGTGTCAAACAACAGAAACGTGAATTATTGTGCTTTATGAAGAATTTGTTGAACTAACAATTGAATCTTATCTTCTGGAATATGAAAGTTCGGAGCCATTGGGATTGGTCCCCAAACGCCTGATCCACCTGTTTTTACTTTTTCAACGAGGTAAACTTCAGCACCGTCATCATTTTGATATTTTTCATATACTTCATCATAGCTAGGACCAATGAGTTTTTGATCTTGGCGATGGCAAGCGAAACAACCAGATGCTGATGCAAGATCAGGATCTACTTGTGCAAAAGTAGGAGCGGCTAGAGCGGCAAAAGATGCAGCAACTAGAAGTAATTTTTTCATGTGATATTCCTTTTTAAAAGAGTACTAAGTTACTTTTAATAATCTAAGCTGTTTTGAGATAAAGCTGATTGATCAATGCACTTTAACAGCTCTTTTACTAAATTAAAGAGAATTATAACACTAACTTTTAGAGAAAGCGTTGTGAATAGTCAAGGATTTGACCGTTACTATCCACTGTTTTTACTTTACAACCTCATTCTACTGATCTTTATATGCATCAAGAATGAGGTTTAGGATTTAGAAATCATCTAAGATATTTAGAGGGTTTATTTAGATTCTTTTTTTGGTTTTTCCCAATTTTCCATGACGACAGCTTCTAGTCGATTTCGAACTAAAGTATGGTCTTTCACATCTTTGGGAACAATTGAACCCGCAGCCGTTGCCGCATAATTTCCAATAGAGACAGGTGCAACTAGTGAACTATTAGAACCGATAAATGCATGATCTCCGATCACAGTTTTAAACTTATTTGCGCCATCGTAATTACAGGTAATGGTGCCAGCGCCAATATTACTCTCTTCACCGATCACAGCATCTCCAAGGTAAGTTAAGTGACCTGCTTTAGAGCCATTTCCTAAGGTACTATTCTTCGTTTCTACAAAGTTACCGATACGAGTATGATCGCCGAGTTTCGTATTTTCTCTGATTCTTGCAAAAGGACCAATATCAGCATGCTGACCAATAGATGCTTTCTCAATGACAGAGTAAGGATGAATTGTGGTATTGTCGCCAATCACTACATCTTTCAATACAGAACCTGTACGAATTGTGACATTTTTTCCTAAGATTACTTTACCTTCTAAGATCACATTGGATTCGATATGGCAATCTAGATCATTTTGAACGGTACCACGAATTGTTAAGGATGTTGGATCATCAAGGGTTACCCCATTGAGCATGAGTTTTTCTGCCATCTTTGTTTGATAGAAACCTTCAAGCGCAGCAAGTTGAACACGATCATTGACACCTTGAATGAGTTCGGGGCATTCATTAAACGTATGGATCGTAATATTATTTTGAACCGCAAGCTTTGCGATATCTGTTAAATAGTATTCTTCTTGCTGATTTTGATTATCAATTTGTGGTAGTGCTTCTGCTAGAAATTTTTGGCATACGGCAAAAATGCCGGTATTGATCTCTTTGATCTGCTTTTCAGCCGTGCTTGCATCTTTTTCTTCAATAATAGCAACCATATGATCATTGTGATCACGAATAATTCGGCCATAACCTATAGGGTTATCAAAGGTGGAAATGAGCCAGTTTAAACGGGTTCTTTCCGCATTCTTCACAAGCTCTTCTAAAGTCTCGGCATTAATTAAAGGCGTATCTCCATAAAGCACAAGAACCGTAGAATCTTCTAAGGTATACGGCAATGCATATTTCATAGCATCTCCCGTTCCTTCAAAAGTTTCTTGTTTCGCCCAAGTAATATCATCATGATGGGCAAACGCCGCTTGTAACTCTTCACCGCGATGTCCATACACAACGACTAAACGATCGGGATTGAGTTCACGAGCACTCTCTAAAACATGCTCAAGCATTGGTTTTCCACCAATTTTATGGAGCGGTTTTGGCATAGCTGATTTCATTCTTGAACCAAGACCCGCAGCAAGTACAACAATAGAGAGTTTTTTCATATGACATCCTTGAGATAATACTTTTTATAATAAAATTCTGGAAATATTTTACCATGTTTTAATATGTACTCTAGTTGGAATGGCAATATATTGACGCATAGATCGTCTGTTTTAGGAGTTGCTCGATAAAAAGCATATTAAATCCATTGAAATAATGAATAATATTAATATATTAGGTTGTTTTCAATAAATTAAATTCTTAATGAATTATTTTTTAATCCATTCATCATGTATATTGTCTGCACTTTGACGACTACTAGTTCGGATAAAGTAATTCACAAGATGTTCTTGAATATCCGTGAGCTTTCGATTTTTAGACCACGCAACGCCCACTGTCATTGGTGGCGGCGCTGGTTTTAAGGTGACGTTATGAATTCTTTTGCCTTCTAAAGACCAAGGACGATAAACAGTATCGGATAAAATGGTTAAGCCAGAACCATTGGCAACCATGCTTCTAACGGCTTCTACAGAGCTTGTGTGGAGAATGATGTTAGGTGTTTTCCCTTGGGTTTTCCAGAAATTCATCATCCAATTTTCCGCTTCATCAAAGGTGAGCATGACGTAAGGCTCATCAATAATTTCGGTAAATGTAATGGATTCTTGACGCAATAAACGATGTCCTTCCGGAAGCCATAAACGGCGCGTGGTATCAAAGAGATCTTTCACGACAAGCTTTGGATTATTCACGTTAGAGCTCAGTAATACGGCAATATCAATAGATCCATCTTCTAATCCTTGCTCGATTTTTTCTCTAGAAAGCTCGTGCAATCTTAAGGTGAGATTGGGATAGAGTTTTTGAATACGATTGAGATGCATCGGTAAAAAATAGCTCGTAATAGTTCCTGTGCCGGCAATCGTGATTTCACCGCTGTAATGATTGAGGTTTCGCACATTCATCGCCGCATCGACGCGATCTAAAATTTCATAGCAATGCTTTAGAAAGAGATGCCCTGTTTCAGTCAAGATCATTCCTGAAGGCAAACGGATAAATAACTCTGAATGAATAATCTCCTCTAACTGTTTAATAGCAATGGTAATGGCAGATTGGGTAATGCTCAATCTTTGGGATGCAAGGGAAATCTGTCCTGTTTCTGCAGTCGCTACAAAGTAGTTTACTTGGCGTAAGGTAAAAGCCATTTCTCTCTCCAGTATTAATTTTTTTTATATAGATGTATAAAAAAATAAAATTATTTAATTTAATGAAAATAGCCTATTGTGAAATCAGAAGCAAAAAATGCTTTAAATCAATTTCTAGATAAACAATTCAATAAAGAAATTGATCTAAATATTAAAAATTATAAAAACATCATGGCAAACATAAAGGCGTGAATTTTTAGAAAATCTGTTTAGAAAATTCGCAGTTAAATAAACGTTTTTAAAAACGCTTTTAAATAAATAATAAAAAGCCAAAAAATCACCATATTGGATATAGATATCGTGTAGATAATAGAAAGTGTCACGTTTCATGGTATCTAAACTATGTGATTTGTTGGGGAGGATTTTAAAATGAGAAAAACAAAGATCGATTTAAACTCAGATCTCGGGGAAGGCTTTGGCATTTGGAGAGCTGGAGATGGTCAAGATGATCAAATTTTACAATTAATTTCATCTGCGAATATCGCCACAGGCTTTCACGCCGGCGATCCCTCTATTATGGATGAAACTGTTCGCATGGCGCAAAAAGGCAATGTAGGAATTGGTGCACATCCTGGATATCGTGATTTAGTGGGATTTGGTCGCCGCAAAATCAATGCGACAAAAGATGAGATTATTAACGATATTGTGTATCAAGTGGGTGCTTTAGAAGCAATTTCTAGAAGATATGATCTACCGATTCAACATGTAAAACCGCACGGCGCACTCTATATGACGATTTCTGATGATGCCGATTTATCAGAGTTTTTTGTGAAAAGTGTGAAAAAGATTTTCCCAGAAGCGTATATCTTCTGTATGGATATCTCAAAAACGTATCAAATTGCAAAAGATTTAGGGCAACCAGTGATTCGTGAATTTTATGCAGATCGTGATTATGATGATAGCGGAAGCCTTGTTTTCACAAGAGGAATGGGCAGATTAGATCCCAAGAAAATCACGGATAAAGTTGTCACAGCATGCCTTGAAGGTCGAGTAAAAACAGTAACGGATAACTGGAGCGATATCGAATTTGAATCGATCTGTATTCATAGTGATACGCCGGGAGTAGTAGAGCTTTTGGAAGCGATTCATCAAGGATTAGCCGACAACGGCATCAGAGTTACTAATCAATTTGACTAGATCAATGCTTATCAATGCTTAGATTAATGCATTTATCAATGCCTTTCATCATCATTTTAATATCAAGAAAACACCATTAACATAGTATCCGCAATATCCAATATCTCTTGAGAATTGAGAATTAAAAATTTAATAAGGATATTGAGTCAAAATGCGTGTGAATTTTATAAGGGGAAAGAACATGGAAACATTAAGCCCAATGCCGGGAATTTTTTATCGCAGACCTTCACCAGAAGCGGATTGCTATGTGGAAATCGGTCAAACCGTGAAACAGGGTGATGTGCTTGGGTTAATTGAAGTGATGAAGCAATATAGCGAACTCACAGCAGAAATTGATGGGATTGTGGAAGAGATCCTCATCGAAGATGGTGATGCGGTGGAAGCTGGGCAAGCGATTTTAATTATTCGTTAGTTGCACCAAAATCAAGCACGAAAGATATCGCTAAATAGCGCGCTACAAATACAACAAGGTAAATAGCATATAGTTTATAGAACAGATTTTGCCTTGAAAAATAATAATAAATGAACGTACTGATCTTGAAATACATGCAATACAAACATCCGTACGAACAGCATTTAAACAACTAGAGGAAATAAGAATATGGAAATTTTAAGTCCAATGCCGGGAATCTTTTATCGTAGACCTTCACCAGAAGCGGATTGCTATGTGGAAGTTGGGCAAGCCGTGAAACAGGGCGATGTGCTCGGATTGATCGAAGTGATGAAGCAATATAGCGAGCTTACAGCAGAAGCTGATGGGATTGTCAGCGCGATTTTGATCGAAGATGGCGATGCTGTGGAAGCAGGCCAAGCAATTATTATTTTAGAATAAGGAGCACTTATGAAAAAGTTATTAGTTGCAAACCGTGGTGAGATCGCCGTCAGAATTATTCGTGCGGCTAAAGAGCTCGGTATTCCGGTAGTGCTTGCGCATAGTAGCGCCGATAAAGATAGTTTAGCGGCAAGATTAGCAGATGAATGTGTGGAAATTGGGCCACCGCAAGTTGCGAAAAGTTACTTGAATCAAGCGGCCATCATTGAAGCTGCGAAAAGTTCTGGCGCAGATGCCATTCATCCTGGATATGGTTTCTTAGCAGAAAATCCTGCTTTTGCGAAACTCGTAGAAGAAACAGGACTTGTCTTTGTCGGACCAAAAGGCGAAACCATTGTCATGATGGGCGATAAAGCGGCAGCAAGAGCAACCGCTGTTGCGGCAAATGTCCCTGTTGTACCGGGAACTGAAGGAATTTTAAGAGACGTCACAGAAGCTTTTGAAGCTGCGAAGGAAGTGGGTTACCCGTTAATTATTAAAGCGGCTGCCGGCGGTGGTGGAAAAGGAATGCGCGTTGTGCAAACGGAGGCGCAATTCGTGAAAGAGTTTGAAGTGGCACAAAGAGAAGGTCTTGGCGCATTTGGTGATGATGGCATGTATCTTGAGCGCTTTATTCCAAGAGCAAGACATATTGAAGTTCAAGTTTTGGGCGATGGCACAGATGTGATCCATCTTTACGATAGAGAATGTTCATTGCAACGCCGCCGTCAAAAAGTCTTTGAAGAAGCACCATCTCCAGTTTTAAGTGATGAAGTTCGTGAAGAGCTCTGCGCATCTGCGGTGGCTTTAGCGAAAAGCGTGAATTACCGCGGCGCTGGAACAGTTGAGTATCTTTATGATGATCAAAGTGGCGAGTTTTTCTTTATCGAAATGAATACGCGAATCCAAGTTGAGCATCCGATTACCGAGATGATTACCGGCGTTGATTTAATTCGTGAAATGCTTCATATCGCAGCCGGCAATGCGCTTCGTTATGATCAAGATGAGATTAAAATTCGAGGCGCCGCTGTGGAATGCCGTATTAATGCCGAAGATCCTGCGAATAATTTTATGCCCAATATCGGAAAAATTGAGAGCCTTCGTTGGGGCGATGGACCGGGCGTTCGTGTGGATTCTATGCTGTATGAAGGATATTCCGTACCGCCATTTTATGATTCGATGCTCGCAAAATTAATTGTGTGGGATGAAAGCCGTGAAGAAGCGCTTGAAAGAATGGGACGTGCGATTAAAGAAACCACCATTTCAGGTTTAAAAACCACATTGCCGCTTCATCTTAAACTGGTAAAAGATGCGGATATGCAATCTGCCAATACGCATACCAACTGGTTAGAAGAGTGGATGGATAAACAAGAGTGGTAATCAATAAGAGAGATAAGAGATATTTCTTTCAATAATTTTCTCTCAATAATAATTAATCACTATTCATAGTGAGGAGGATATGTATGACAGTTCGTTATGTGCCAAGTGGCGATGAGTTTATTTTTGTAGAACTCAGTGAAGATATGTCGCTTGAAGCCTTTTTTAAAGGCATGGCAATTACTAAAAAATTAGAAGATATGCAGGTTCCGGGCGTATTGGAAATTTGTCCAGCTAACGCTTCTTATCAGGTTCGCTTCGATCCCGATATTATTACGGTCGATGATCTGCTTGGCATCTTAAAGAAAATTGAAGCAGAAAGTGCAGATGTGCCGATGCAATTGAAAACACGTTTGATTGATATTCCGGTATTTTTCAATGATCCGTGGACAACGGCAGTTGCGCAAAAGTTTAGAGATCGCCATCAAGAACCCGATTCTAAAAATGATATGGAATACGCAGCGAAACTCAATGGTTATGAGAGCGTTCAAGCTTTCTTTGATGCCTATGTTGGATCGCCATGGTTTGTCTCAATGGTAGGATTTGTTGCGGGATTGCCATTTTTATTCCAAATGGTAGAACGTGATAAACAGATTGAAGTGCCAAAATATTTAAGCCCAAGAACCGATACGCCGAAACAAACCGTGGCGATGGGCGGATGCTTTAGCTGTATTTATGCAGTACAAGGCGCCGGCGGTTATCAGATGTTTGGCATTACGCCGATTCCGATTTTTGATCCGGAAGAGAAAGGCGCACATATGAACAATGAGATGGTGTTTTTCCATCCGGGCGATATCGTTCGTTTTGTTCCGATCAATCAAGAAGAATATGATCGCTATGTGGCAGAAGCAGAAGCGGGAACGATCAAACTGAATATTAAAGAAGTTGATTTCGATACTGAAGAATTCTTAAAAGATCCTGTTGCTTACAACCGTCAATTATTGGAGGGCTAACGTATGAGTCGTACTATTGAAATTTTAAAACCAGGTTTAGCATCAACGATCCAAGATGAAGGTCGAAATGGATATTATCATTTAGGTATTCCACCATCAGGCGCAATGGATCAATATTCTTACTATGCGGCAAATCTTTTAGTGGGAAATCCAAAAGATGCAGCCGTCATTGAGTGTACGTTCTTAGCGCCAGAAGTGAAGTTTAATGAAGATGCCGTGATTGCCATTACCGGCGGCAACTGTGTGCCGAAAGTGAACGGTGAAGAACGCCGTGCCAATGAGCGCTTTGAAGTAAAAGCCGGCGATATTCTCTCTTTTGGATTTATGACAAGCGGTGCAAGAGCGTATATCGCAATTGCCGGCGGAATCGATGTTCCAGATGTTTTAGGCAGTAAATCCACCTATCTTTTAGGTGCTGTGGGCGGTCATGAAGGTCGTAAGTTGATTGCCGGCGATGTGATTAAAATTGGCGAATTACCAACGATTATGCCGAAGAAAACAGAGTTGCCGGAAGCCTATCAACAGCCGTTACCAAAAAACGTTGAGATTCGTGTAACGCCGGGACTTTATGATCATCTTTTAACAGAAGAAGGGCAAAATGATTTCTATGAAATGACATGGAAAGTGAGCTCGGAATCAGATCGTATTGGTTATCGTTGTAAAGGGGAGAAGTTATTAGGATTTATCGATCGTAAAGCGCCATTTGGTGCAGGATCAAACCCATCGAATATCGTCGATGCACCATATCCTGTAGGTTCGATTCAAATCCCCGGCGGAAAAGAGCCGATTATTCTTCACCGAGATTCTGTATCTGGTGGCGGATATGCCATGATCGCAACGGTCATCAGCGCAGATATGGATTTGATTGGGCAATTACAACCGAATCACGCAATGAAGTTTAAAGCCGTCACCATGGATGAAGCATTGGAAGCGAGAAAAGCGTATCAAGATCGTGTGCAATCTCTCTTTGATTTCTTCGAAGTTGAAAATACGAAGTAGATTCATCTGCAAAAGATGACAATCATAAACAGTAAAAAGGCTGTTAGAGTGGATTCTAACAGCCTTTTTGTATGGATTTGTTTTGATTAATTTTGATCGATCTTGGCGTAAATTGCATAAGATAGGCAGATGCGCAGCTGGGTCGAATGCTTGCATGCTTTTCTATATCCCGCGCCAGCAATATTGCGCTTTTTAGATATTAAAATAGACTTCACTATGAAAATTCATGAGATCATATTGATGAGCTCGAGTACTTGCATGATTTCCCAGATCCCACGCCAGCAATATTGCGCCTTTTAGATATTAAAAGAGATTTCTCTATGCAAATTCATGAGATCATATTGATAAGTTCGAATGTTCGAATGTTCGGATGCTTCTCAATATCTTGCATCAGCAATCATCCGCATCAGAGATATTCGGCTTTCATGCTGAAACAAACTATCAGTGAAATAGATTCATGAAAATTGAGATAGTTTTAAGTGCGGGCACGAGATTTTAAGATGAGTGCAAATGTTCTCTCCCGCCCTCTATCAGCCTTTCTTAACAGCAGCTAAGACGACTTCGTAAAGCATCGATGAGGTGAATTTACGAAATTTGATCTAACAATTTACTAATGGCATTGATTCTGACTTCGGCTGTTTCTAAGGGAAGGGCGTAGCGTAGGGCTTCTTGTCCTTGAAGTTGGTAGAACTGCGGACGATCTTGAATGAGCGAAATCAGCTTTTGCGGATTGATTCTCGGTTGATCGCCGAAGAGGATTCGTACGCCATTTTGGTTCGCTTCGATTTTCTTGAGATTGAGCGGTTTTGCTTTCAGCTTGAGTTCTGTGAGTTTAAACAGACGTTTTGTAGAATCCGGTAATAGCCCAAAGCGGTCGATCATTTCAATCTGAATCTGATCGAGATCTTGCTGATTTTTACAGCTCGCAATGCGTTTGTAGAAGGATAATCGAGCAGAAACGTCAAAGATGTAATCTTCTTGAATCAGTGCCGGCACGCCGATATTAATCTCCATGCCTTTATTAAACGGATCGGCAACATCAAGTTTTTCGCCACGCTTCACCATTTCGGCAGCTTCGCTTAAGAGCTCCATATAGAGCGAGAAACCAATAGCATTAATCTCGCCACTTTGCGCATCTCCGAGTAATTCTCCGGCACCACGAATCTCTAAGTCATGATTTGCGAGCATAAATCCTGCGCCTAAGGTATCTGTTGTCGCAATGGCTTCAATACGTTTTTTGGCATCTGAAGTCATTGCCGCATATTCTGGCACGATGAGATAACAGAACGCCCTATGATGCGATCTTCCCACTCGCCCTCGAATCTGATGAAGCTGCGCTAACCCAAGATAATCCGCTTTATTAATAATCACGGTATTGGCATTTGGCACATCAATCCCTGATTCCACGATGGTGGTACAGAGCAGAATATTAATGCGGTGATGATAGAAATCGAGCATCACTTTCTCAAGCTCTGTTTCATTCATCTGCCCGTGTGCAATACCGATAGAAATATCCGGCATGAGCTCTAATAGGCGAGCTTGTACCATCTCGATAGTTTTCACTTCATTGTGCAGAAAATAAACTTGTCCGCCTCGTTTGAATTCTCGCATGCACGCTTCTGTAATGAGCTCATCGTTCCATTCATTGACGAATGTTTTGACGGCAATACGGTTTTCCGGTGGCGTTGCGATAATGGAGAGCGCTTTTAATCCGGTTAATCCCATATTTAAGGTTCGAGGTATCGGCGTTGCCGTCATTGCCATAAAGTTTACTTCGGCGCGTAATTCCCGTAAGCGTTCTTTCTGTTTTACGCCAAAACGATGTTCTTCATCAATAATCACTAATCCTAGATTCTTGAACAGCGTATCTTCAGATAATAAACGGTGAGTTCCAATGACGATATCCACTTCGCCATTCGCTAAATTTTGTAATATCTCGCGCGTTTCTTTTGTTTTACGGAAACGAGAAAGAGCCGCAACTTTAATGGGCCAATCCGCAAAGCGATCTTCAAAAGCGGTGGCATGTTGTTCTGCAAGCAAGGTCGTCGGTGCTAAAATCGCCACTTGATAACCATTCATTGCCGCCATAAATGCCGCGCGCATCGCAACTTCCGTCTTTCCAAAACCCACATCCCCACAAACAATACGATCCATTTTGCCATTTTCTAAATCAATCAGAACATGGTCAATAGCTTTTTGCTGATCAGGCGTTGTTTTGTAAGGGAAGGTTGCCGCAAACTCATCATATTCCAGAGGAATCGCCATTTTCTTGCCATCTTGGGCTTCTCGGCGAGAGTAAATATCGAGCAGTTCTGCTGCTGTATCATTGGCTTTTTCCGCTGCTTTTCGGCGTGCTTTATCCCATTGATCAGAACCAAGTTTATGAAGTGGCGCTGCTGATTTTTCACTGCCGGAATATTTCGATAGCAGATCTAATGAGGTTACCGGCACATAGAGCTTGGCATTATCTTTATATTGAATGACCACTAATTCCGTATCATCAATAATATCCATGCCAGCATAACGACCAACGCCGTGATTAATATGAATGATGGGATCGCCAATTTCTAAAGTATCGAGATTGGTGAGCATCGCTTCAATATCGGCAACTTTGCTCTTTGCCTTATATTCACGAGGTTTAACGCCAAGAAATTCCGCTTCCGTAATAATCCGGAAATCGGGATTTTGATTCATAAATCCTTGCGTTAAAGCACCAATTACCAGCTGAAGCGGCGCCGGTTCTTGAAATGCCGTAATGATAGAATCAAACACTTTCGGCGTAATCTCTTCGGCGCTTAAACGATTTAAGAGATTTTCTCGTCGCCCTGACGTTTCGGCGCATAAAATGTAGGGAACTTTGCCGTGAAGCGCTTGCTCTTTGAGATCTTGAAGCGTAATCGTTGGCTGAAATTCTGTAGTGAAATGTAGATCAACTTTCGGATATTGTGAGATTAAACTTTCCAACCCCTGCGGCGTTAAATAGAGCCTTGAAGGTGGAAGAATCGGCTTTTCACTATCATGACGATAGCGTTCAAAACGCGTTTCAATCAATTCATGAAAGCGTAACCCTTCTTCAAAAATATCGGGATAGAGAAGCAGTGATGTTTCTTTCGGCAAATAATCAAAAAACGTTGCCGTTTCTTCAAAAAAGAGCGGTAAATAACTCTCAATGCCGGAAGGCAAGTTGCCTTTGATGGTTTCTTGATAGATATGAGATTTTTTCAGAAGCGCTTCATCATTGCTAAAGGTGCTTTGATATTTCTCTTTAAAGGTTTTTAAGCCTTGCTCATTGGTATTAAATTCGCGAGTGGGCAGTAATGATAAGGATGAAAATGTCTGAATCGTGTCACCGCTTTCCGGTTCAAATGTACGAATGGTATCAATTTCATTATCAAAAAAATCAATCCGAATCGGCTCACTTTCGCCCATTGGAAAGAGATCAAATACCGAACCTCTTGCCGAGAATTCGCCGGGAGAAAGCACATTATTAACGGCAAGATAACCGGCACTTTCAAGATTACTGCGAAAGAGTTCCCGATCAATCACTTGTTCTCGTTTAAAAAGAAGCACATTGGCATCAAAGAACGATCTTGGCGGTAAACGCTGTAATAATGTGGGAATTGTCACAATGACAATGGATTTCTCGCCCTCTTTCAGATGATAAAGAACCGAAAGCCTTTGCGAGATAATATCAATTTGCGGGGAAAACGGATCATAAGGAAGCGTTTCCGTATCTGGAAAAATCGTGGCATTGCCCCCGAAAAATCGGCAGTTTTCCACAAGATTTTCTGCTTTACGCATGTTATTGACGATGACGATTAGCGTTCGATCGCTACTTTTCGCCGAGTTAACAAGATGAAGCGCAAAATTTGCGGCATTCTCAAGATCCCAAGATACCGCACGTTTTTGTGCGGGAATCGGCAGAGTTTTGAGGGCAATTTTTTTCATGATAATTATTTTTTCTCTTTTTTCGGAAGTTGAATAATTTCGGTACCTGAAAGACGATCATGCCAAGCAAGGCGCGTTGGAGATACGAAAACCCACCAATATCCCAATCCTAAAGGAATCCAGCTGATGATGGAAAAGATCAAACGTAAGATCGCTTGTCTTGCGGTCATCGGATTGCCATTGAGTTGCTGAATACGAAGTCGCCAAGCTCGCATGCCGGTTGTGTGCGCATCTCTCAGCCAGAAAAAGAGGAAGTAGATAAATGGCACAAGGGCAAGAAATGTTTGCTGGAGTTTATAGAGAGAATTTTCGGAAGTAATCGCTTCGCCATCATTAAATAGTAAAAAAATGCCGGCAACGACCATTTCTAACGCAAAAATACAGAGAACATCATATAAAAGTGCGCCCATTCTTTGATGTAAGAGGGCGCGGGGATAGCTGCTATTCATAATATCAATCCATTAATATACAGATAAAATTTTCAATATTTTATCACGACGTCGAATTTTCAGCTATGAAGGAATGTTTTAGAATAAGTGTATTATAACTTATTGATTATTAAGTAAATTAATGTTTTTATGCTATTGGTTAATGAACTGTTAATTATATTTTTCATTATCAAGTTTTGATTATCTATTAGGTTTTCGTGTTTGGTTGATTGCCAACTAGATCATAAAAGTGAGTTTTCTAAAATAACGTCTAATGTCAAAAATGAACATTGTTTAAGATACGCATATTCTCTTTATTATTTACAAATATTTTATGAATAAAAGTAGCTTTGTAGATGAAGCGTATAAATTCAAAATCCACAGTACACTTGATGATTACTAGCTTATTAGGTTTATCTTTATGAGCCTTAATCTGTCTGAGGTAAATTTACACTATCGAGTTTTCTCTCCTCTTAGTTAACTTATTCTTAATAGTCATTCTTACATATTATTTATTAATAAATAATTATATTTATAGATTATATTTTAGGGGTTATTTGTTGTTGTATTTTGTGATATAGTTTGTAACAACATGATTTTAAAGCTGTTTTTATGTGAAATCCTTACAAATATTTATATATAACAACAAAAAAATGCAGATATTTATTTTTAAAATTAAAAATGTACATCAAGTTTCATTGTTTACATTTAGATAACAAAGAATTGCATTTTATTACTTATAAATACTTTCAAATAAAAACTAAATAAAAGATTTATTAGAAATTAGTTAAATACCTATCCCCTAGAGAGATTTTGTATATTATGCAAAGAAAATTAAATGTTTTTCGAAATGTATTATTCCTGCTTATAACGTTCATTACTTTTGTAGTGAATCTAAGTTATGGTGCAATAGTTCCAACAGGAACTCATATTACTTGGACTGGATCAGGTACTGCGCCTAACTTTAGTTGTAATACCTTATATGGGTCTGGTTCAGGTACTAGGCCTATCTTTACGGCAGATCATACGTGGCAAGGCGGGGGAGATATTCCTACGCAAGCTATTTATACTTTAGCAGGAAGCACTACTGGTGGTTATGCAGGAACTATTGCTTTGGGACCCGCCGGATCTGCTGATGGTAAGATGACAATGTTCTCTTGGAGATGGAATAGATCGGATCCAACTGTTGCCGTGCAAGAAGGAGATACACAGGTTTATAAGTTGAACCCTGATCCTCCTACGGGGAGTGGTTGGTCTGGTGGTGAAGTAAATCAGCTTACAGGTGAAATTATTTTCTCTGCGTATGAGGGGAGAGATAATGACTATCGCAGGGAGATTTTGATGCGATATAACCCCGTAACAGGGGCCTATGTTGCAAATACATCAGCTATTCCAGCAGCAACACCCGCAGATGCTGTGAGCTTGAGGTTGGCCTCAGATATGGCACTTGATGCGAATGGGAATGCTTATCTTCTTGCTGGACGTGGTACGGACAAGGTTTTACTAAGATATGATATTTCAGATTCAAATTCTGCAAATTGGAGATATACAAAAGTATTAGATTTTCCACGTGGAGCAGCGGATTTTACAGGGAGTATTTGGGGTATGGCTTTCTTGGATGGAAAGTTATACGCAAGTGTGAATAGTTCTACTCATACTCTTTATGAAATCAATCTCTTAAAACAACAAA
This sequence comes from Ignatzschineria sp. LJL83, assembly GCF_054871845.1. NCBI lineage: Bacteria > Pseudomonadati > Pseudomonadota > Gammaproteobacteria > Cardiobacteriales > Ignatzschineriaceae > Ignatzschineria > Ignatzschineria sp. LJL83. The sequence continues at coordinate 6,873 of NZ_JBTXLY010000015.1, read as the reverse complement.
CAAGAGAGGTTGGAAACTTGCGCAATGATACGCGAGATCTGGCGAGTTGTCAGGTAGCGCCTGTTATTGAAGGAACGTTATATCAAGATGCTCAAGGGCTTGGAAATATAACACCAAGTTCTGCAGCACCTTTAGTGGGACAACATATTGAAATATGGAAAGAAGAGGGTGGTATTCCTGTTTATCAATCTACGGTTCTGACAAATGGTATTGGTGGATTCTCGTTCCTTTTAGACTCAACTAATGCTACATACTATATTAGATCTTATGCACCTAAAATTGGGGATAAGTTTGCTGCTCAAACTTGGGTATCTAGTAGTGCAGCAGGGGGTAATAGTGTTACGAATTACTGTTATAATCCCGCTACAAAAATGATGGATCCAACACCTAATGGCTCTTGTGCATCAAGACCAACAGATGGAGCTGCGGGTGCAAGTTCTAATATGTCACAGTGGTCTTCTTTTACTAAAGTTACGATTGCTACTGACAAAGACGTGCCAAAAATTGAGATGGCTTTCTCCGCAGCAAGTAACTATGCGGATGCTCCTGCTTCTTATAATAATGGAAGCGTTGGACCTTCTCATGTTTCATTAGGTGTTTCTGGAAACACCGTTACAAATCATCAATTAAATAGTGTACATCTTGGTAAGACTGTTTCAACAGCGCAAGGTAATATGCCATCGGATTCTGCAGATAATATTCCTACACATGATGGCGTTGAGGTTGCAATAGCTGGATCTACGAATTTCAGATCATTGCAGGATTTTGTGTTTGTAACAGGTGAAATGTACGATATTCGTATTAATGTAGAAGGTGCAGAAGCCGAAAGAGCATACTTAAGTGCTTGGTTAGCGATGTCCGGGGGAGCGAGAACTAATAATTTTGAAAATGGAACAGTATTACTGACTGATCGGCAGTTAGCTGATGGCGGTAATGGCGGGTATGTCATAATTCGCTATCAAGCTACACAAGGAGTTGCTACAACAACAGCATCTTATGCTAGATTTAGAGTAAGTAGTGTTCAAGGTCTTACTCCGACAGAATCATCTACAGCTGGTAGAATTATTGATGGAGAAGTTGAAGACTATAGAGTTTATTTTGTTCCTGGAGAAGTCTCCATTGCAACGAAAACGCTTGGTGGAACAGGAAGTTTTTCTTATAACTTTAGTAATATTTTATCTACTTATCCATCAACAACAAGTTCGACTATAGATGTACTAACAGAAGATACAGAATATTATGACTCTTCACATCATGTTTTTAATCTATTAAATAACGCAGTTGTTATTACACAAACTTCGCCTGCAACTAATTGGACGTTAATAGAAGCTTCATGTCAGGTAGGTCAACAAACAATTAACGACCTTGAGTTTACAGATGAAGGTCGTATTACGATTCCAGCTCGGTATATTGTGGGGGGTTCTCAAATCTCTTGTGTACTGACAAACTCTTTAGGACCACGTTTAGAATTAATCAAATCTATTACGGATCGTGATCATGCTGATGATCAGTTTATTGTTCAAATCAAAGATAATGCCTCTGCATCAGTTGTTCATGCTGCTGAAACGGTAGGTGGCTCAACGACAGCAACTACAGGGAAAGTTACGTTAGCAGAACAGAGAACATTTACATTAACGGAGATTATGGCAAATGGAGATAATGATCGTCTCAAACGCTATGATTCTGCAATCAGTTGTATTAATAATACTACAAGTAGTGGGACAGTTCTACCAACGGGTATCGGTCAAGCATTTGAAATCACGCCAGTGAATGGGGATGATATTACCTGTACGATTACGAATACTCCTATTAAAATTTCTACAGAACATTCTAAAATTACAGCTGAGCCATCAATCATTATAGCTGATGGAGAAACAACCTCGACGGTTACAGTGCAACTTTATAAAGATAATGGAGATCAAGTCACTGTAGGGGGAGATGCCGATAGAATTACGATTTTCTTTATTGATAATAATCATATTGGGGAAATTGTGGATGAGGCAGCGGGTGTTGTAGATAATGGGGATGGCTCTTATTCAGTAAAAGTAAGATCTAGCGACATCGCTGAAAATGAAGAAATAGGTTACCGAATTGATGGAAATATCGGTCAAAATACAGCAACAGTTAGCTATATATTTGGAGAGCCTTCAACCGAACATAGTACGATCGAAGTGGATAAGCCCTCTATAGAAGCAAATGGTGAGGAAAAAGCCACATTAACAGTTCGTCTCTTTGATGAGAATAGGAATCCGATTACCTCTAGTACGGATAGCGATGGGAATGCTTATGATATTCAGATTGTCTATGTAGATGAAAACAATAAAATAGATGAAAGTGTATTAAGTACTACGACGCATTCTAATAATGATGGTTCATTTGTTGCAACGGTAAGTTCTGTTAAGGCGGGATTAGATAAATTCACCTTTAAGATTAGAGGGGAGGTTAGTCCGAAGAGCGTAGATGTCACATACATGGCGGGAGCCCCTTCTGTCGTAAAAAGTAGTATTACTGCTAATCCAGTATCTATCTTAGCGGATGGTATTGACAAATCGACATTCCAAGTTCAGCTCTATGATATGCAAGGTAATATTATTACATCTAATATCAACCCGAGCACTCAAGAACCCTATAATATTAAAGTTGTTTATGCAGATGCCATTAATAAAGTAGGAGAAGATATATCGGAAACAACTTATCTTGCTAATGGAGTTTTTACTGCAACAGTTGTTTCTAAGGCTTCAGGAAAAGATACCTTTACTTTTGAAATAGAAGGTAGCAAGCCTGATGCGGGTAATACCAATGGTACTGTAGTAGTTGCTTATGGCGCAGGCGCTGCGGACACCAATAGCTCTCAAATTACTATTTCACCTAAAGAAATTAAAGCTGATGGAGTGGATTCGGCGGTAATCACAGTAACACTATTTGATAGAAATAATAACCAACTTACTTCAGGATCTGACGTTGATGGCAATGAATATGAAGTGGTTGTGTATTCAATGCTTAATGAGGGTAATCTTGGAAATCTTGCTGTAGAAGATGGTAAGGCACAAAATAATCAAGATGGAACATTTACAATTTCTGTTACTTCTACAACAAAAGGACGTGAAGACTTTAGTTTCAAAGTTAATGGAGTTGCTTCGAATAGTACAGATTATGTAAATTATCTTGTAGGAGAGCTCGATCTCGGAACGTCTACGATTGTAGCTAAGCCTAATCGAATTGATGCCGATGGTAGAGCTAGTTCAGTCATTATTGTTCAGTTAAAAGATGCCAATGGGAATGAATTAGAGAGTAATCCTGGTACAGTAAATATTTTAGGCGTTACATTAGCGTTACAAGCACAAGGAACGGATAAAATCCCGGCTAGTTACTCTGGTGAAGGTGGGCGTTATACAGTAGATTTAACCTCTATTAAGGCTGGTGTTGACGATAATATTCATTTTGAATTAGAGGGATTTGGCGAGGGTGCAAAAGATAATCCAGCTAGCTTGACTTACTTAGCTGGAGCGGTTGATTCTGGTAAATCTTTAATTCGAGTAGATCGCTCACCAATTGTTGCAGATCTTCAAGACAGTGCAACTGTCACGATTTATTTGAAAGATGCGAATGAGAATGATATTTCAGCGGAAGATGCGGAAGCACTTACAGGTAATATTGAGCTCTATTTTAATGAAGGAAATGGACCAGTAGGGATTCCATCAGAATTGCGTCATATTGCCGGAACATCGACATATCAAGCAACAATGACTTCAAAAGTTGCAAATAAAGCAGATAATATTTCATTTACATTAAATGGTAGACCTTCTGCTGCACTACCTGCATATTTAGAATATGTTGCGGGCGCAGTATCGTCACTCACGAGTACGATTAGTGCAATACCTTTAGAGATTGACGCAGATGGTCAATCTAAATCTGAAATTACAGTACAGTTACGAGATCAGTTTGAGAATGACGTTGTAGCTCCTGATCGAATTTATGACGTACAGTTAACGTTTTCAGCGGATAAGAAAGGGACGCTTGAGCCAAATAATACAACAGGAGCGATGAGCCCAGCGGGTTCAGGTCGTTATGTTGCGAATGTTTTCTCAACGATTCAAGGAGAAGATACTTTTGGCTTTAATATTGTCAGTATTGGAGACGGCGGTCCTGATAATACCGTTACTATTAATTATAAAATTGGCGGAATCAGTGCGACACGTTCTGAAATTTGGGTAGAGCCAAAAGAAATTTCCACGAATGAAGGAGAAATAGCGACAGTTTATGTTCAATTAATGGATGCTCAGGGTAATAAACCGAGCGAGCATGAATATAATGTCTTTATTCGTGAATTAGAGATTGGTAAAACAGTGATGGGTTCTGATCAGTTTATCTATATCTCTGAAGGGCTTTATTCATTAGACATTTACTCTGAAACTGCAGGATCAGAAACACTGAAGTTTAGCTATAGTGCTATTGAGGGTGGTTCTCTTATTAATGCATCTAACACTGATGTTGTGACGTATATCGCTGGCGATATTGATATGACAACATCGAGTATTACGATCAATCCAAATACAATTGCAGCGAATGATACTGCAAGAGCGAATGTGGTTGTTCAATTACGAGATAAATTCAATAACCCAATTCAGCAAAATTTAGGAATTGTAACAATAATTGATCTTGAAAAAGGTTATTTGAATAACGAAGATAATACGCTGACGTATCAGGAAAATAGCGGCACTTATAGAGGATTTATTAAATCTACAGTCGCAGGTTCTGATGAAGCGGTAAGATTTACATTAGGAACTTCTACAACACCGAGTACACAAAGTGCTTCGGTTAGTTATACCGCCGGCAATTATAACTTAGAAAGTTCTATCATCACTGTTGATAAACCCATTATTACTGCAGATGAAGTTGATAAAGCAGTAATTACGATTCAGTTTAGAGATATTTTCGGTAATAATTTAGATCAAGAAGTAGAAGGAGAGATCCGTCTAGCGGGAGTTAATCTTGGACAGAGAATAACTAATCCTGCGCTGTATAAAGGGGAAGGTCGTTACGAAATTGAAATTATCTCTCGTCAGATTGGGAAAGATACGATTTCTGCGAGTTTAAATAATGATCCAATTGCAAATAATACTTCTGTTGAAATCACTTATATTGCCGGAGAAGCGACAGCTGAAAATTCAATTATCACGGCTCATCCACCTGTTATAGAGGCGAATGGAGAAGAGAGTTCAATCTTAAGAGTTCAATTACGAGATCAATTTGGTAATAACCTTGAGAGAGATGAGGCGTACTCAGTAACATTAGATGAAACAACCCTTACAACAGGTCGATTAGTAGTAGGTTCTACAGGAAACTTTGAATCTGTTGGTAATGGTCGTTATGAGCTTGCTATTCAGTCAGATGCTGTGGGCTTTGATGATGTTAACTTTAAATTAGAGGGTATTCTTAGTACTACGGGAGCTGTTCATGTGAAGTATGAGCAAGGTTCGGTAAGTCTAGTATCATCTACGTTAACGCTTAAACCAGACACGATTGTGGCAGATGGCGTTGATAGAAGTACCGTCACTGTTCAATTAAAAGACAGTTCAGGTCATGATGTCGATGATGGTGCAAGAATAATTACCCTCGTTGGTGGAGAGGGCACTGTTGGGACATTGCCAACAACAGCATTAACACATGAAGGAAGTGGTCGTTATGTGGGATATGTTACGTCTCTTAAATCAGGTGTGGATACGATCGGATATCGCATTCAGGATTTAGGTGATGGATCTGATACGAAACTTTTAACTTATATTGCTGGAAATTATAGCCTTGTTGAATCATTGATTAAGGTTGAACCTGCAACGATTAAAGCTGATGGTATTGAAGAAGCGGTTGTCACGATTCAGTTAAGAGATGAAAATAAAAACCCACTCTTAACGGATACAGCAATTGTTGAATTGTTACCTTTAGAGAAAGGAACCTTAAAAGATAGTAGTAATGGCTATGTATTGCATTCTTTAGGGAATGGGCTCTATAGCGGAACGATAGTTTCGATTATTTCTGGTCCAGAAATAGTTGGGTTTAAGATTGATGGAAATGCTGCAAATAATACGCATGCAATTACGTATACAGCAGGGGATGCCGACCTTACTAAATCTGAAATTACGGCAATTCCAGCTCAAATTGAAGCAAATGGTCGAGATCAATCTATTGTAAGTATCCAATTAAAAGACCGTTACGGTAATAATGTGGAACGAGATAGTGGTGAAGTTATTCTCACAAATTATAGACCGGGTATTCCTAATGATACAGCTTCAGGGGTAGGCAGACCTCAACTTAGCTATCAGGGTAATGGTCGTTATGAAGGATTCATTATCTCAACAGAAGCAGGTCAAAGTAATGTGAGCTTCACGTTAGATGGTAACCGTGTGCCAGCAGATATTTATGCCCCTATTTCTTATGTGGCAGGTGGAGCGGATACGAAGTATTCGGTGATTTCAGCTAGTCCAGTAACCATTACTGCAGACGGCGTAGATCGTTCTAAAGTAACTGTTCAACTCCGAGATGGGGAAGGAAATAGTGTATCTGATATCAATAATCCAGAGACAGGAATGCCGTATCAAGTTGTTCTTAAGCTTGAAGGTGGCGGCAGCTTTGTAGGGGATGTTGAAAACGTTACAATGATTCCTGCGACGGATGGTCAATTCTTTACTTATGTCACATCGACATTGGCAGGATCAGATACCTTTACTTTTGAAATCGATAATCGTCCAGCAAGTAGTTCTGCAACCGTGACTTATACAGCAGGTAAAGCAGACGCTTCTACATCAATTATCCGTTCAATGCCTGATTCTATCGAAGTGAGTGCAGGAGAGATTACCTCTACGCTAACAGTAGAAT